>JANQHZ010000021.1 GCA_028282445.1 Candidatus Binatia bacterium
TGCCGCTCGCCCTCCATCTGGATCCGATTCTCGATCCGCCGCAGGAAGCGGTAAGCCTCCAGCAACTCGACACTCCACCGGTCGTTGAGCGCGTGAGTCTCCGCCAGCGCTTGCAGCGCCGATTGCGTCGAGCGCTGGCGAACCTGCGGCTGTCGTCCGCCGTGCACCAACTGCAGCGCCTGTGCGACGAACTCGATATCGCGGATACCGCCGCTGCCGAGCTTGACGTTGAAGGTCTTGGCGTCGCGATCCTTGGCGAGCTCGATCTTGTTCTTCATGTCCCGGATCGCCTCAACCCCACCGAGATCCATCGAAGATCGATAGACGATCGGATCGATGCCGCGAATCACCCGCCACCCGAAGTGAAGATCTCCGGCCACCGGACGCGCCTTCATGAACGCGGCACGTTCCCACGTTTCGGCCCAGCGCTCGTAGTAGTCGAACAACATCGACTGGCTGACCACGAGCGGACCCGAGTTTCCCTCCGGGCGCAGCTCGAGGTCGACTCGGTACAGAAACCCTTCCGGCGTTTTGCTCCGCACGATCCGCCCGAACTCTTCCCCCACCCGGGTATAGTATTCGCGCGGGTCCATTCCCTCGCCGTCATCGGTCGACGGACTGTCTTCGCTGACGTACACGAGGTCGACATCGGACGAATAGTTGAGCTCTTCCGAACCGAGCTTTCCCATGCCGATGACCGCGAAGCGCTGCGCCGGCGGCGGGCCATGGGCTCGCGCGACACGCGCGATCGCGACATCCAGAGCCATCTGCAGAAGGGCGTCGGCAAGGTGCGAGAGCTCGGCGAGGATCTCCCCGGTACGCTCGGCCGGCACCAAGCTCGGGAGCAGATCGCGCACGGTAATCCGCGCCAGCTCGTAGTACTTGAACCACCGCAATGCCGCCTCCCGGGCGGCATCCTCGACGCCGACCATCGCTTCGGCGAGCCGGGCGCGGTACTCCTCGGCGCTACGTTCCGAGTCGAGCGAGTCGTCGGCGAGTTGCGGTAGCCAAGTCGGTTGCCGTTCGAGAAACGCGGCCAGGAACGGGGCTCCCCCGCAAAGCGTCGCTACGATCTCGCATATTTCGCGGCTTCGCGTCTTCCAGCCGGCGCTCAGTGCCTTGCCTTTGGCGGCCGACAGCACGTCGGCTGCGAGCTGCCGGGCCCGCTCCGGATCCGGACACACCTCGACAGCGTCGTCGAGCTTCGCGGCGAGCCCTCGCAGGCGCAGCTTCTTTTCCAAGGACGAAAACGAGGAAGGCATCGAGTCTGTCTCAAAGCGGGTGAAGCACCCAGTAGGGCGCAACGAACGGCTCCGGCCAGAACATAATCGACAAGCCGAGTGGGGTAAACGCGTGTCGGATCGCGCGTCCTGGTCCGATCGATTCCGGAACGACGGAACTCAACGCTCAAACAACCTCCCCCTTTGAAAAAGGGGGACCGAGGGGGATTTGTCGGAAGGGATCTATCTCAAAATCCCCCCGAACCCCCCTTTTTCAAAGGGGGGACGACTCTGTGAGGCTTGACGACCTTCGCCATCTCCGCGATGCCGTTTCCATGAGTGACGTCGATGCAGTGTTGCAGGTCAATCGAGAGTTCTACCGCTCCTTCAGCGAAGGCGACAGCGAGGCCCTGGAGGCACTGTGGGCGACCACCGTCCCGGTTGCGTGCATCCACCCGGGATGGCCCGTCCTACGCGGTCGTGACCAGGTGATCGCGAGCTGGCGCTCGATTCTCTCGGGGCCGAGCTCTCCCAAGATCGAATGCTCGGACGCGGTCGCCGAAATCGTCGGTGACAGCGCCTACGTCACCTGTATCGAGACCCTCGACAGCGGCCGACTGGTCGCAACCAACCTCTTCACGAAAGAGAACGGAACCTGGCGCATGCTCCACCACCAAGCCGGAGCCATCTCACCAGCCTTCGAAGCACAAGACGAAGAGCCCAACGAAACCCTCCACTAACCCTTGCCCCTGCCCGAGCCCGAGCCTGGGGCGGCAAAGCCGCCGCTAAGCGTACAACGAAGACCCCGACGAAACCCCTGCCTTTGCCCGTGCCCGAGCCCGAGCCTGCGGCGGCAAAGCCGCCGCTAAGCGTACATCGCCTCGATCTCTCCTTTGAACTTCTCGGCGATCGGCTTGCGCTTGAGCTTCATCGTCGGCGTGAGCTCGTCGCCGCCCGGCATCCACTCATCCGGTAGGATCGTGAACTTCTTGATCTGCTCGACACGCGCCAGCTTTTCGTTGCCCGCGTCAATGCCGGCCTGCACGGCGGCGATCATCTTTTCGTCGGCGGCGAGCTGCGCGAGCGACTTGCCCTCCAGCCCGTTCTGCGCCGCCCAGGCGGGCGCGAAATCCGCATCGAGCACGACCAAAGCCGTGTTGTAGGGCCGCGAGTCGCCGATCGCACAGATCTGGCCGATCAAGGGGCTCGCGCCTTTCATCGTGCTCTCGATATTGGCCGGCGACATGTTCTTGCCGGCCGCGTTGATGATCAGCTCTTTCTTTCGATCGACGATGCTGACGTACCCATCGTCGTCGATCTCGCCGATATCCCCGGTATGCAACCAGCCTTCCGGATCGATCGTCTCGGCCGTCTTCTGCGGCTGGTTGCGATAGCTCACCATGATGTTGGGGCCGCGCACCAGGATCTCCTTGTCTTCGGCAAGCTTGATCTCGACACCGGGAAGAGCCTTACCGACAGTACCGATGCGCACCTGGCCGGGACCGACTGCCGTACCGATCGCACAGGTCTCGGACATACCCCAGCCTTCGGCAAGCTCGATCCCGATGGCGTGGAAAAACTCGAGAACGTCGCGCGGAGTCGGCGCGGCGCCGACACTGACCATGATGGCTTCGTCGAGGCCGACGAGGCCGCGCACCAGGGCGAACATCTCCGCATCGGCTTTCTTCACCTTCTCGTCGAGCTCGGTCGGAACCGTTTCGCCCGCCTGCCGCAGGCGGACGTACTCTCGAGCCGCCTCGATCGCATCCTCCATTCCCTTACGCTGCTCTGCCGGCTGCGACGCGAGCTGCGCCTCGAGCGCGGCCTTCATCTTCTCCCAAATGCGCGGGACGGCGAAAAAGAAGTGCGGTTTCACCTTGGGCAGATAGCCGGCAATCTCGCGCGGATTGGGGCAAGTCGTGATCATCCCGCCGAGCAACAGTGGCAGGTAATAGTTGAGTGCTCGTTCGGCGATGTGCGCCGTCGGCAGCCAAGAGATGACTCGCGCGCCGGAAGGCAGATCGACGACCTCGGTCAGAGCGTCAACGGTGTGAAAGAGGTTGCGGTGCGACAGCTGCACGCCCTTGGGAGGTCCGGTCGTCCCCGAGGTGTAGATGAGCGTCAACAGATCTTCCGGCTTGCCGGCCGAGTACGCTTTCTCCGGGTCGAAGCTGCTTTCCATCGCCTCGACGTCGGACAATCCAAGCGTTCCATCGCCGCTGCCTTCGACCACGATCACATGCTCGAGCTCGGGGAGACCTTTGCGAGCCTCCGTGAATCGGTCGAGATACTCGCGCTCGATGATGGCGATCCGCGCACCCGCGTCGCTCACGACGTACTGAATCTGCTCGGGCGCCAGGGTCTGGTAGATCGAGAAC
>JANQHZ010000037.1 GCA_028282445.1 Candidatus Binatia bacterium
GAGAGTCTCCTCGACCGAATAGACATCGAGGGGTTGGCCGGCGGCGACCTCACCCAGCATCGGGACTCGAACGGTTCCCTCTGGAATCCACTCCTCGAGGCCCGCGGAGAATTCACTCGTCGAAATCATTTTCGCCTCCTTTTCGCCCGTGTAGTAGTAGGCGAAGGGAGGGCGAAAGTAAAGTCTCTTGTCGCGAGAAATTCGTCGGCCAGCTCGGGTCGCCAGGTACTCCTCAATAAAATCGCGTAGTTACGGCGCCCAGGATGGCGGCGAGTGGGCGATTAGGTCAGATCGTGCCGGAGAACGGTGAGGCGGCTCTGTCGCTCGCGACCGTAGCCATGCCATTTGGCGCGTGGCACCCTCGACTTGTCGACTTCGCGGAAGCCGTACCTTTTGAAGAATTCGGCGGCGTGGGTGACGGTCGTACAGGCGAAGACGTAGCGCAGGCCGTCCGCACGGGCTCGGTCGAGGGCGAAGCGTAGCAGCTTTCCACCGACGCCTTCGCTCTTGAAGCGCGTGATGGTGTAGAGCCCGGCGATCTCGCCGGCTTTCGACCGTTTGTAGGGGGCGGTCAGAAGAGCGCACACGCCAGCGAGGTGATTGGCGCCGATCGTCGCCCCGAATCCGTTCAGAAGGATCGCGGCGACCTGATCTTGATTGCGCTGCTTGAGAAAGCCCTCGCGCTGTCCGCGTTGGAGCAGGCGCTCGACTTCGGCAAAGTCGTCGATACCGAGTCTTTCGACTCGGCAGTAGTCTTCGAGAGTGAATAGAGTACCGGCCCCCTCGTAGGTGAAGAGCTCGGTTGCGAGTTGCTCCCGGGTGCACACGTTGATTGCTTCGACGCCGTCTCGCAGAGCGTCCCGTACCGCTACCAAGGTCTTGCGGCGGCGATCGAGGCCTGCCCACTCCGCCGCGCCGGCGCGCAACAGCTCAGTCAGAATCGAGTCGTCCATGAAGGAGATCGGCGTGCCGCTCGGGGAATTGATGCCACCGTGTGGGTCGAGGACGACCCACTTTCGGATGCGCAAGCGCGCGGCGATTTGCCGGCTCAGTTCGAGATGGCGTGCGCCCGGGACGAGTCCGACGAAGAGGGGAGCCGCGCGCAGTCCGTCCCACAGTTGCAACGCGAGTCGGTCATGCTGTGTCGGTTCGAGCTGCTGGACGACGCCGGCCAAGCTCGGCCGGCCGCCGCGTTGCGGAAACAGAGCTGCGGTTGCCGGCGTCAAGATCTCTTCGCGCAGCTTGTTGCGGATTGCGGCGGTCGGAAGCGGCCGGCCGTCGACATCGCCCAGGATCAACACGATACGAGTCCCGTTGGCGAGCAGCTCGGCGACGGTGTCGGAGATCTCGGACAGGCCGGCGCTATCGCGGAGGCGAGTCGACAGGCAGAGCGTTTGGGCTCGAAACTCGTCCAGGTAGAAGGATTTTTCGGCGCCGGCCACGACGTCGGCGGAGTTTCGGGACGGCGCTCGCATCGCGCGCACGCTATCACACGGCGTCATTTGTGTAGAGACGTCGGGGCGTGCCTCTTCGGGTTCGGACTGCTACAAGACGGCCGATGCGAATCGAGCTGACCTTCGCGGCGTTCCTGTTGCTGGCTTGCGTCCTGCCGCCTCCTCCCGGGTACGGCCTCCGCGCCGAGCGAGGGATGGTCGCCGGCGAGCACGGATTGGCCTCGGAAGCCGGGATCGAGATCCTGCGCCGCGGTGGCAACGCAGTGGACGCCGCGGTGGCGACGGCGCTCGCAGTCGGTGTCGTCAACCCGTCCTCGTGCGGCATCGGCGGCGGCGGTTTCCTGGTGTATTTCGAGCGTTCGAGCGGCCGCGCCTATGCTCTCGACTTTCGCGAGTCGGCACCGGCGGCTGCGCATCGCGACTTGTTCGTTCGCGACGGTGCCGTGGTGCCGGGTCTGAGTACCGAAGGGGGGCTCGCGGTCGGCGTCCCGGGAGAGCTCGCCGGTGCGGTAGAGGCGCTGCGGCGCTTCGGTACGATGCCGCTCTCTGCCGTCGCCGAGCCGGCGATTCGCTTGGCGCGCGACGGATTTGCCGTGGAGAAACACCTCGCCGCCGCGATTGCGCGTCGCCGCGAAGTCATTGCCCGCCATCCGGCCCTCGCCGCCGTCTTGCTGCGCGCCGACGGCTCCGCTCTCGCCGAGGGGGACATTCTACGCCAGCCCGATCTGGCGCGGACGCTGGAAATGGCGGCGCGAGACGGCGGGCAAGACTTCTACCGCGGCACCGTCGCCGCTGCGATCGTCGCGGCGGTCGGGGAAAGCGGCGGTGTCATGACGGCGCGCGACCTGGCGGAGTATCGCCCGGTTTGGCGCGAACCCGTTCACGGCCGCTTCTCGGGCTACGACATCTACAGCATGCCACCGCCGAGCTCCGGGGGCGGTGTGTTGGTGACGGTGCTGAATACCGTCGCCCACGACGACCTCGCGGCGTTGGGGCACAATTCGCCGACCTACGTCCATCTGCTCGCCGAAGCGCTCAAGTTCGCCTTTGCGGATCGGGCCGCACACTACGGCGACCCCGGTTTCTATCCAGTTCCCCTCGAGAAGATGGTCGCTCCCGGGCGCGGTCGCGACAACCGCGGGAGAATCGACGCTACCACGACTCACCCAACCGAATACTACGGTAGCTCCTATGTGGGTGACGATGCGGGTACGTCGCATCTGTCGGTTGTCGACGTTGCGGGCAACGCAGTGGCGTTGACCACGAGCATCAACACGGGCTTCGGCTCGAAGGTGCTGGTTCCGGGCACCGGGATCATTCTCAACAATACGATGGACGACTTCTCGGCGCGTCCAGGCGTGCCCAACGCGTACGGCTTGATCGGCTCGGAGGCCAACGCGGTTGCGGCGGGAAAGCGCCCATTGAGCAGTATGACTCCGACCATCGTCGTGCGCGGCGGCGACGTTCGCGCGGTGGTAGGGGGGTCGGGGGGGCCGTTGATCATCACCGGAACTCTTCAAGTGTTGCTGAACTCGTTGGTGTTCGGCATGGACGCGCCACAGGCGGTGGCGGCGCCGCGCATCCATCATCAGTGGATGCCGCCGATTCTCGTGGTTGAGCGAGCGATTCGCGAAATCGACGACCGACCGCTCGAGCGAATCGGTCACCGCATTCGTCGCATCGACGGCGGCGCGTCGGTGCAATTGATCGGCCGTGCCGACGATGGAGCGCTCGACGGCGCATCCGACCCCCGCAAGGGTGGACGTGCCGCAGGTTGGTGAAGATACAGCGGCCGACCATTCCGAGCAGGGTCGCCGACGGGTATGGTTCTGGCTGAAGGTCGTCGTCAGCGTCGCTCTGCTCGGCTACCTGACGCAGCGTTACGAAGTGGATCGCCTGTCGAGCCTCCTGACCTCGGCGATCGGCGGTTGGGTGGTCGTGGCGGTCGCGCTCTACCTGGGAAGTCATGTCCTCAACGCCGTCCGCTGGTATCGCTACGCGAGCGAGCTCGGCTGGGCTGCGCAGCGAGAGTCCGTGCTGCGGCTGTACTTCCTCGGACTCTTCGTCAACCTGTTTGCGCCCGGCACCATCGCCGGGGACATCGCCAGGGCCTTTGGTGCCGGCGGTGAAGGGTCGCGAGCGAGCGCGCTGGCCGGAGTGCTCGCACACCGGCTTACGGGATTGGTAGCGCTGTTGTTATTGGCTGGCACGGCGGCGCTGTCGCAACGGGAGCTCCCGCTCTCGAGCGCGGAGATGGCGGCCGTGGGGGCCGTGCCTGCGCTCGCCGGCACCCTCTTGATGATCGCACCGGCGCTCGCCTCCTGGATCGGTGCGACAAGCGGGCGCGAGCTTGCGGTGCCGAAGAACTGGGTTCCGGCGACGCTGCGCACGATGCCGTTGGCGGTGGCGTATCACGCATTGCAGATCGGCGCGGTCGTCTGCCTGGCGCGTGGGCTGTCGTTGGGTGTTTCGACCGCGACGTTGATGTTCTTCGTTCCCATTGCCAACGTCGCCGGAATGATTCCAGTGACCGTCAGCGGGATCGGCGTCCGCGAGGCGGTCTACGTATTCTTGTTGGGGGAAGTCGGGGTCGATGCCGGACGCTCGCTAGCGCTCGGACTGCTGGGTAGCGGTTTGGTGCTGATCGCCGGTCTGAGTGGGACGCCGGCGTTTCTCACGCGCCGCTCGACGAACAGCCGTCGAGTGCCCGATTGACGGCTGCGATCAGCTCGGCGATTGCCACCACGCCGTCGCCGTTGCGGTCGGCCGCGATGCAAGATTCCACCGGCGCGATGTCCAGTCCGATGCGGACGATGCGAATCAGCTCTGCGACCTCGACCTGACCGTCCGCATTGCAATCGCCCTCGCACGGAATACGGGTCTCGGTCGGTGTGGCGGTGGTCGTTGGAGTCGCGGTGGCGGTCGGAGTGGCGGTCGCGGTCGATGTCTGGGTGGGCGTCGCGGTTGGGCTCGCGGTACTGCTTGGGGTGGCGGATGGAGACGGCGTCTCGGTCGGGGCCGGGGTGTCGGTCGGCGTCGGCGTGGCGGTGCTGGTCGGCGTTGGTGTGGCGGTGCTGGTCGGCGTCTGCGAAGGCGCGCCGCGATCGACGATGAGGATATCGCTGACGCTGAGTGTGTCCAGGATCGTCCCCTCGTCATCGAGCGGGAGGACCCGTTCCAGTTTGAGCGGAGAGGTTCGCATCGGCGGATCCTCGCGTACGCGCAGTCGACAGCGCACCAGCGGGCCGCTGCCGATCGGCAGGAATTCGTTGGACGTATTGAACAACACGAATCGGAAGCGACGGAATCCGACCGGCACGACTGGGTCGAAGGCGACCGATACAGATAGCCCGTGATCGGTCAGTCTGTCGTCGTCGCGGCATCGGTCGCTGACGTCGAAGAGGTTCAAGAAAGCGCTCTCCAGCAATAGGTCGAATGACATGCTGACGATCTGGTCGGTGGTGTCGAAGAGCCTGACGTCGAGGTCGACTAGCCCTCCCGGCGGGACGGAGGCGCGGTCGATCGCGACGCGGATGGGGTCGCTCGGCGTATTGGTGATCGTCGCGGTCGGAGTCTCGGTCGGGGTGGGCGTCTCGGTCGGCGTATCGGTGACGGTTGGCGAGGGCGTGATCGTCACCGTCGGCGTCCGGGTCGGCGTCGGGGTGTTGCTCGGTGTCAGCGTAATCGTCGGTGTCAGCGTGCGGGTTGCCGTTTGTGTGGGTGTCCTCGTGCGTGTTCGCGTCGGAATCCTGGTGCGTGTGAACGTCGGTGTCTTGGAAGGCGTCCACGTGCGCGTGGGCGTGCGTGTTCGCGAGGATGTTCTGGTGTAGGTCCGGGTTGGCGTCGGGGTGGGGGAGCTGGTCGGTCGCCGTGTATTGGTTGGGATCCGTGTCCGGGTCGGCGTCGGAGTCTTGGTCGGCGTGGCGGTGCGCGATCGGGTGCCAGTAATGGTGCTGGTCGCTGTGCTGGTGGGTGTATCGGTCGAGGGCGGAGTCGCGGTGGCGGTCGGCGAGGGTTGGTCGGTCGCGGTCTCGGTCGCGGTTGGAGTTTCGGTTGGCGTGTGACTGTGGGTCGATGTCTGGGTCGCGCTCGGCGACGGCGTGTCAGTGCTGGAGGCCGTGGGGGTTGCGGTGGATGTGGGCGTACCGGTCGATGTGTTGCTGGGAGTCGGTGTTGCGCTGGGGGTTTCGGTCGGCGTGTGGCTCGACGTCGGACTCGGGGTTTCGGTCGGCGTGTGACTCGACGTAGGACTTGGGGTTTCGGTTGGTGTGTGACTCGACGTGGCGGTCGGGGTCGGGGTGTCGGTTGCACTAGGAGAGGGAGTTTCGGTCGTGGTGGACGTCGGCGTGAGGCTGGCGGTCTCGGTAGCGCTGGCGGTTTCGGTTGCGACGCGGCTGGGAGTCGGGCTGTGGCTGGCCGTCGATGTCGGCGTCGCCCCTGGAGTCGAGGTCTCGTCGGTCGCCTGGGTCGCGCTCGGCGACGGTGACACGGTTGCGGTTGCCGTGGCGTCTACCCGTGTCGGGGTGGGGGTTTCCGAGGCCGTCGCGCTGGCAGTCGGGACGCCGGCATTGGCCCGCGCTCCGATCGTCAGGCAGGCGGCCAGGACTAGCGACGCGAGGCGACTCGAAGCGATCCGCTGCATCGAAAGAGTGGATGCGACGAAGTGCGATTTGTTTGCACTTTGGTGTCGAGCCCAACCGCGCCGTCGGTTGGATTCCGCTATCGGCGCGGCAGCTGGATCGAGCCTCATGCGAGAGACCCTATACGCCCGCCGCGCTTGAAGCGAAAGTGTGCCCGGTCGCTCCCGGCTACAGGGGCGGGTGCGCGACGGTCGTCGCGACGCGATCCCTCCGTTTGCTGTCTGTATCGACGGAGCGGTCGGCTCAGTGGCCGTTCACCATGCCGTGCTGAGCCAGCGCAGCCACCTGGCCGGCGACTTCGGTCGCGCTGACCTCGTCGTGCTCGACCCACCACGACACGGCGTGGATACACATGCCGACCAGGGCCTGCGCCCAGATCTCCGGGTGACCGGTGCGGAAGACCCCGTTCTCCATGCCGCCGCGGATGTTTTGCACGATGTCTGCGGCGAACATCGACTGCGCGCTGCGAACGACATCGTGAAACGAAGCGTCGTGTCCGAAAATGATGCGAAAGAGGTCCCGGTTGCGGGCAGCGAAGTGGAAGAACACTTCGATACGGCGGCGGGAAACATCCGCCGGGTTGCTCGCCTCGGAAGATGCCTCTTGCATTTGTGCTTTCAATTGCGATGCGGCTTCTTCGACGAGCTCGAGGAACACCGCCTCTTTGGTCGGGTAGTACAGATAGAACGTCCCTACGCCAACGCCGGCTTCGCGCGCGATGTCGGCGACCTTGGCGCCGTGGTAGCCTTTGGCGGCGAGCACTCTCTCCGCCGCAGCGACCAACTCTCGCGCAGTCCGGGCGCGCCTGTCGGCACGCCGATCTTGTTTCTCGGTGCCAGCTTCCATCGAAATTCGCTCCCCCTGGCACGACTTGCGAAGCGGATCCCGAAGGTAACGCAAGCGGCCGAACTGATGGGTACTCTGCGGCAGTGAGTCGCTTTTCGCAAGCGAGACCAGCGAGAATCTTGGCTTCACGATTGGCAGGACGGGCAGTAGAAGGTGCTGCGCCCGACCACCACCAGTCGGCGAATGGTCGTCGAGCAACGGGGGCAGGGTTGACCGTCGCGGTCGTACACCGCGTGGTGGATTTGGAAGTATCCCGGCTTGCCGCGAGCGTCGCGAAAGTCGGAGATCGAGCTGCCGCCGAGCTCGACCGCTCTGTCGAGCACTTCGTGCATCGCCGACTCGAGCCGCGCCAGCTCGCGGCGACTCAGGCGGGACGCCATCCGTCGCGGCCGAATGCCGGCCACGAACAGCATTTCATTGGCGTAGATGTTGCCGATTCCGGCGAGGAACTTCTGGTCCATGAGCAGCGCCTTGATCGGGGTGCGGCGGGCGCGTACGTGGCGTCGCCAGTCTTCCGCGCTGCGGACCGTCGACAGCGGATCGGGCCCGACCGACCGCAGCTCTTCGAAATCGTCCTCGCGTCCGAGCCGCATGACGCCGAATCTCCGAGGGTCGTTGAGAACGAGGTCTTCGCTTCGCTCGATTTCGATGATGACGTGATCGTGCTTGGCCGGCGCGCGGCCGCGCTCGCGCAGGTGGAAGCTGCCGCTCATGCCGAGGTGCGCCAGCAGAGTATTGCCGTCGTCGAGTTGGAAGAGCAGATACTTCCCCCGCCGACCGAGCGAGTCGAAGGTTCGGCCCGTAAGTCGCTGCTCGAAGTCCTCTTCGATTGGCTTGCGCATGCGCCGTTCGCGGACGGTTACCGCGCTGACGCTGCGGCCGGCGACGTGCGGCTCGAGTGAGAGGCGCACCGTTTCGACTTCGGGGAGCTCTGGCATGACGGACGGCCGTTTCGCCTACTCCGCTGTCGGGTTGGACGGATCTGTGGGCGGCTTGCCGATGGCGCGAGCGATGCGGACGAAGTCCTGAGGAGTCAGGGTTTCCGGCCGGCGTTCGGGGGCGATGTCGAGGCGTTCGAGAATCTCCGGACCGTCGTCGCAAAGGCGTCGCATGAGGTTGCCCAGCTGTTTGCGACGCTGTGAGAAGAGCGCGCGGGTGATGTTGCGCACCGAGGCGCGTTCGTCCGCCTCCAACGCGGGATTCTCGAAAGGGTCGACGACGATGACAGCGGAGTCGACCTTGGGGCGGGGGCGGAACGCCGAGGGGGGAACGCCGAACGCGATGCGTGGCCGGGCGGCCAGCTGCACCGCCACTGAAAGCGCTCCGTATTCCTTGCCGCCAGGCGCGGCGCAGATGCGTTCGGCGACCTCGCGCTGGAGCATGAGGACGAGACGACTGAACAGCTCCGGCCGTTCGACCAGGCGCGCGAGCAGCGGAGTAGAGATGTTGTATGGCAGGTTGGCGACGACCTTCAGCGGCGCGTAGGCGCCGAGCTCGGCGCCCAAGTCGAGTTTGAGGACATCGCCCTCGACGATGTGGACGTCGCTGTCACCGGCCATCCGTGTGCGCAGATCCGCGACCAGGTCGCGATCGATTTCGACCAGGATCAGAGTCTTGCAGCGTCGGCGCAACTCGTCGGTCAGCGCTCCCCGCCCCGGTCCGATCTCGAGTACTGCCTCGGAGCCGTCGAGCTCGGCAAGTTGGAGAATTCTCTGCGTCACCTCGGGTTGGATCAGGAAGTGCTGCCCGAAGCGTTTGCGGGCTCTGACGTGGGTTGGGGTCATGAAATCCCCAGACGGTGCAGGTCGGCGACCGCGGCCGCATTGACGTCGAGCGAGTCGCGTTGCCCGCGCTGAAGTCTCAGGTTGCCTGCTACCCCGATCATGGCGGCGTTGTCGGTGCAGTAACGAAGACTCGGAATGACGACGTCGATCCCGTGCTCGAGGCCGCGCTCGCCGATGCGGGCGCGCAGGCGGGAGTTGGCCGATACTCCGCCGGCTACCACCAATCTCGTCGCACCTGCTTGCAGGGTGGCGGCGATCGACTTGTCGACCAACATGTCGACGACCGCTTCTTGGAAACTCGCGGCGACATCGGCGCGATCGGTGTCGCCGCGTAGGTTTTGTCGCACGTGTAAGGCGACCGCGGTCTTGATGCCGCTGAAGCTGAAGTCGAACAGAGGGCGCCCTTTGCGCAGCTTGAGCCGGGCCCGCGGGAAGTTGTGAGCGTTGCGGTTACCGGACTGCGCCAGCTCGTCGACGAGCCGGCCGCCCGGGTACCCGAGGCCGAGAAGGACGGCAACCTTGTCGAATGCCTCGCCGGCGGCATCGTCGCGGGTTGCGCCGAGCAGCTCGTAGTCGCCGTAGTCCTTCGCCAGGTACAGACTCGTG
>JANQHZ010000046.1 GCA_028282445.1 Candidatus Binatia bacterium
CTACTTTGGATGTCCTGCCTCGTCGGCGCCGGATTCGCCGCACGCGCGTTCGGGGCGAGTCGACGCACTGCCGCGCTCGCAGCGGTGACGGTTGCGTTCTTACCCGGCGTCTTCGAGTACATCACTGCGAGTTATGTCGAGGTGGCGTCGACCGCCTTGTTCCTCGCTGGGATGGGCTTCGCGTGTCACGCGCTCGCGCGTAGATCCGCGATCGACGCGTGGTTCTGCACGGCCGCTTTCGCGGTTCTGGCCGGCATCAAATGGAACTATCTGCCGTTGGCCGTCGCCGCATTGGGCATCGCGACGATCTGCCGTCGGCGCGATACGACGACTGCGGCGTTTCCCGCTTTGGGGCTGGTAGCGGCCCATCTGGTGGGAATCTCGGTGGCGTTTCCGGGATATCTGCGGGCCTGGATCGAGCAGGGACATCCGCTCTATCCACTGACGGTAAAGGTGATGGGGTGGACGCTTCTATCCGGCAACGAGGAGCTCGCCGAGTATTCGAGCGGTGCTCTGTTTCCGGGCGCTACATTCTCGCTGACGCACTTCCTGCGCACATTGTTCGATCCCACCTTCTTTCACGGCTTTCTCCACCTGGGCTTCGGGCCTACCGGACCGCTGCTGGCGATTGCGGGATTTCTGGGAGCGGTGCGACTGGGGAGGAGGCGCGACCTCCGTTGGGCCGTGCTGTTTGCATCGGTGGCGGCGATGGCGTTGCTCATCGGACTGCTTTCCGAGAACTACTTTGGGATCTACGCCGTCTCGACGCCGGTTCTAGGACGCATGTGGTCGCCGTCGATGGGCGTCCTGATCGTGTTCGCCTCGACTCTGCCGACCCTGTCGACCGCCCTGCTCGGGCTTGCGCTCGTCACGCAGCTCGCGTTGGCCTACCCCTTCGGATGGTCGACGATCGATTGGCAAAACGTCCTGCTTCTGATCGCCGTGCTCGTGGCGACCGGCTCGGCCGCCGGGCTGATGATCCGCCGTACCGCCGAGCGGCCGCTGGTTGGGATTGGAATCGCCCTCACCGCGCTGGCGATTGCCTCGGCGGCAGTCACTACGGTGAGACAGCCGGCGCGATATCGGTACTATTCGGGGGTCCACCGCGGCGAAACCTACGACGTGCATCCGTTGTTCCGGCCCGCCAGCTCGGCCTGGCCGCTGTGGCGTCGGCTCGACGTACCGGACCAACCGCTGCGCTTGGCGGTGGCAGCGGGCTGGGCGTTCGGGGCGTGGAACTGGTATCGCTATCCTCTGCTGGGGTCGCGTTTGCAGAACGAGGTGGTGTACGTGCCGGTGACGTCGGACGGTGAGCTCATCGACTATCGACTGGCCGATCGAATCCGCGACCGCGCCGACTTTCGGGCGTGGTTGCGGCGCCTGGTCGAGCGCGAGATCGATTACGTCGTGCTTCTGCCGCCGCTCCCGCTCGAGGTCGAATGGACGAGATCGTATCCGGAAGTCTTTGAGCGGGTGGTGACGCAGCCCCAAGGCAAGGCGCGCGCCTACCGCTTGCACGGAGACCGCGCCCGGCAACTGCTGAAGGAAAGTTGAGTCCCGCTTGGGCTCCGACTTGGCAGGCTAGCCGACGACACTGCTGTGGCCTTGCTACACCGGCAGAGCCCGCGTCCGCGTGGCTCTTGTTGGCGCTCGCGTTGCGCGCGCAAGGTGGCCTGACTTCAAGTGAAGGCGAAACGGTAGACCGGTGGCGGCAGTGACCATTCAAAGCGATGATCGGCCGGTCGGCGTCAAGCCGGCACCCGTGCCGGCAAGACGTTTCCACAATGTGTTGACCAGCTTTGTGCTAGCTCAGCTCATGCACCTTCATCGAGAATCTGAGGCCGCTTTCGAGCTTGGTGCAATCGGGCGCGATGTGTCCCTTCGACTCGGCGGCACTGCTTCTCTTCGAGCCGGTTTAGCGGTATACGAGATCTCTAGCGAGTTGGAGTGGCGCAGCCAGTAGCACCGGATGTTGTGGAGCGAGTGTTCCGGCGGCCCTCGGTTGGGTTGACCGGTCCGTCGCGGACGAAACGGAAGGAGACAGGGTGGTGTTCCAGTTGGCCGATGCTCCGCTGTCGATTGGCCAGATTCTCGACAGCGGATTCCGATTGTTTCGCGCGAGCTTCACGCGGGTCGTCCCGCTTTCGGTAGCCACGGGAATCCTCTCGGCTGTTTTGGCGCCCTTGAATCCCGCCGTGCAGGTCGATGCAGATCCAGCGGAAACGGCGACAATCGGTGTTGTTTTTCTAGTCGCGTCGGTGGTCGTTACGGTATTCTCCATTGCCTTTGGTGTCGCCATCATCGCCCGTATTCATGCGGTCGCGGTCAGCGAGGATCTGAGCCTCGGCGATTCGATCAAGGTGGGGTTTCGGCGTTTGATCCCGTTCTTCGCAACTTCGGTGCTCTACGGCTTCGCGGTCCTGCTCGGAGGTATTCTGCTGCTCGTACCGGGCATCATCCTCTCTGTTTCGCTCTCGGTGGCCTTCTACCCGGTCGTCGTGAAGCCGATGGGCCCGATCGCGAGCCTCCGATACAGCCATAGCCTCGTGTGGGGAAACTGGTGGCGGACCCTGGCGCTGGTTTCGATGATCATGGTGATGGCTGTGGTGATCTACGCCCTGATCGCTCTGATCGGCGGATTGATCGGCGGGATCTTCGGCATACCCGATACCAATACGATCATTCTGTTGTTCAACGGTTTGGTCTCGCCGATGATCACAGCAGTCATCACGCCGCTGGTCTATGCGCTCGGCTACGCGATCTACCACGACCTCACGCTGCGCCGGGAGGGCGGTGACATCGCCGCGCGAATCGACGCCGCGCAGCCGACCAGCGACGCGTGAGAGCCCGATTGATCGCTTCGTTGGCGCTGGTCGCGCTCAGCGCAACCTCGATCGCCGCCGCCGACGCTCCGACATCGGACGCGATCTTCGACTGCATCGACATTCTGGCACCCTTGAGCACCCATGCACCCGCCGCGGCCGGCCCGTATTGTCCGGCGCTGGTCGACGGACTGTCGCATCACCCGCTCGCCGGCAAGGTCGTTGGAGTCGAGATCGCGCACCTGGAAGCCGTGCACCTAGAGGATCTCGCCGCGCTGATCGCACATTACGAGCAGGCTCCGGCAACGATGGTCTTCGACGGAGGCGCGCTCGATCGTATTCTCGACGAGCTTCCCAAGATCGAAGCGGAAGCGCTTTCGCCGTGGGCACGATTCTTGGTTTGGCTCGAGTCGTGGTTTAGAGATTGGTTCGAGCGAGAGGGCGCGGGTTGGCTGCAGGGCATCTTTGAGCCGCTACGCATGCCGGAAGGGCTCGGCACGGCCCTGACCATCCTAACGATCACGCTGCTGCTCACGGCAGCGCTCTTTGTGGTGCTGCGCGAGCTACGCGAAGCCGGTTGGCTTCAGGGAACGTCTTACCGCGGCGCCGGCCCGATGCACGACCACGCTGGAAAACTTGCGGGTTTCGAGCTCGACGACCTCGAGCGCATAGCGCTCGAGCGCAAGCCCGCTGTCCTGCTCGAGCTTCTGATCCACAAATTGCGGCTTGCGGGCACGCGGGTCCGTCCGGGCGCTACCCTGCGCGAGCTAGAGTGGTCGATCGCCGAATGGAGCGATTCTCAGCACCACAGTCTCTCGGCACTGTGTCGCACCGCTGAGAATCTCGCCTACGCGGCCCAGCCTCCTCGACCGGCCGAAATCGAAACTGCGGTGGCCGCGGGAGTGTCCCTGGTCGAGTCGATTCGGCAGGTCGAAGACGTATGAACGATAGGCTGGTAACTGCGGCAGCCGCTGCGCTGTTGGCGTTGGGTGCGGTCGGTCTGCTTGTCCAGCCGGATCCTTACCAATCCATCTCGCGGCCGACCACCGAGGACCTCGGTCCAGGTGGCTACGCTGCTCTTCGCCGTTGGCTCGACGAACAAGGCGTAGACGTGGTCAGTCATCGGAAACGCTACGACGAGTTGTTCGACCCTGATCGACTCGCACCGACCGGCAATCTGATGATCGTGTCACTCCCTCAACGGTTCCGCGCCCGCGTCAACGAGTCGCGAGATCTCGCGGATTGGGTGCGGCGCGGGAACACGCTCCTGGTGATGGCGGCGATCAACGACGCGCCGGAGTGGAGCGAGCTCGGGTCATCGCAGAACCTCTGGGAGGGGCTGTCGTCCTTGGCCGATCTGGACGCGGACTGGCTCGTGGGCTTCGAGCCAAGCGGCGAGGATGGACCCCTCGGAGACGCGGAGGAGTCCTCGCCGTCGCAGGAAGAACGGCTGGTGATCGAGGTCGTTCCGGGGCACCCGCTCAATGATCGAGTCGAACTTCTCGAGGGGACCCCCAGAGGGACCATTTCGTGGGAGCTCGTTGCCGGTGAGGAAGAGCTGCTCCTCGGTCTCACCGAGCCAAAGAACGTCGAACGCTACGTTTGGCAAAAGGTGTCGGGTGCCGGTCAAATCATCGTGATGGGAAGTGGATCGCTGTTCACGAACGCTTCGATCGGGCGTGCGGACAACCGCATATTCCTCGCTAATCTCATACGCCGGCATGTCGACGTCGACGTGGGGGCGGTCATCTTCGACGACATGCACCAAGGACTTTCGGCACTGTACGACGCACAGGCGCTGTTCGCCGACCCTCGGCTTCACCGCACGATCGCCTTCGTGATTGGTTGGTGGCTGATCTGGGTCATCGGCACCAGCAACCGCTTGAGGCCCCCGTCTGTCGAGAACGTGGCGCCGGCACAGCGTGACTATCTGAATGCCGTCGGAGGGTTCATGGCCCGGCGACTGACTGCTTCCGACACTGGCCGACTCATGATCGAGCGGTGGTACAACGAGGTCTGTAGCGGAGGCGGCGCGCCCGCTACAGACACGCCCGACTGGCAGGAGTTGATTGCAGTTCCCGGTTTGACGCGAGAGATGGTCGATCCGATCCAAACGATCTACCGCCAGGCGTGCAAAGGCGAGCGGATCGACGTACTCGCTCTTCATAATGCACTGGGCGACATGCGAAGGGCGATAGGATGACGACAGAGGCACAACGACTCGAGAGCTTTCTGAGCGAACACCTGGGCCAACGTCTCTTCGGCTTGCAGGAAGTCTCCCATGCCCTAGTCGTGGCCTTGATCGGTAAGGGACATGTCCTCCTCGAAGGCCCACCCGGACTCGGCAAGACTTTCCTGAGCCGCACGTTCGCGGGATCGATCGGCGGAAAATTTCAGCGTATTCAGGGAACCGCCGACCTCATGCCGTCTGATATCACCGGGGTGCACGTCTTCGACTCCGGCAGCAGCTCCTTTGTCTTCCACCAGGGCCCCCTATTCGCCGACATCGTGCTCTTCGACGAGATCAATCGGGCCGGCCCCAAGACACAGTCGGCGCTTCTGGAGGCGATGGAAGAGCGCCAGGTGACCGTCGATCGCGATAGCTTCCCGCTCCCGCCCGACTTCATGGTTGTGGCAACGCAGAACCCGCGTGAGTTCGAAGGTACCTATCCGCTGCCGGAATCGCAGCTAGACCGCTTCATGCTCAGCGTCCGCGTCGACTACCCAGAGCGCGACGACGAAGCTCGTATTCTGCGTGAATACGGTTTGCCGGCCGCTCGCGGCGATGCTTTCGAACCACTTCCACCTGGGGTGTTGGAGGCGGCGCGATCGGAACTCGCCGCAGTCCACGTGTCCGACGAGCTGGTTGGATACGTGCTCGATCTCGCTGCCGCCAGCCGCAGGAGCCCGAACGTCACGCTGGGGATGTCGAGCCGTGCCGCTCTCGCGCTCCTGCATTCCGCTCGTATCGAAGCGCTGTTGCGCAACGGCGAGCACGTACTTCCGGACGACGTCCAACGTGTTGCGCCGTGGGTCATGAACCACCGTATCTCCATGTCTCCGGAGTCGGTGCTGGAGGGCCTCACCGCCGCCGCCGAGGTCGATCGCCTGCTCGACGCCGTCAACGTGCCGCGGTGAGCCTGACACCGATAAGCTTGGTCATCACCGCCGCGGTCGCGTTGCTTGCGATCCTCGGGAATTGGGCGACATTCCCCTTTCCCCTCTGGCGCTTCGCCGCGGCCCTTTGGTTACTCGGCCTCGCTTACGAATGGATCGTGGTGAGGGGCACCCGCCTCGACGCGCGCGGTCCGGCGGGGCCCGATCGCCTCTATCTGGGTCGTCGCGAACGAATCGATCTCGAATTGAGCGGCGGCGGCACGCGTAGCGTCGGAATCGAGTACTCACCGTCGCTCCCGCCCGGGATCGACGGCCCCGAGTCGACCCGCTCGGCCACGCTCCCAGGTGACGGTTCGATCACCGTCGGGATCGAGCTGTTGCCTCGCCGGCTGGGAAATCACCGTTGGAGCACGATGTCGGCTCGCATCTGTGGCCGCCTCGGACTCGCGTGGTGGTCCCGACCGGTCTCCGTCGGTCGCGATCTGCGCGTCGTTCCCGACTTGCTCGCGGCGACCTCCAGGGAGCGGGTGGGCAGTAGCGCTGTCGGCAGCAGCGAGCGGTCGCGCCGCGGAGTCGGTGACGAGATGCTCGCCCTGAGGCCGTATCGCAACGGCGACCCAAGACGAGCTGTCGATTGGAAGGCATCGGCGCGGGCCGGCCGATTGATCGTGCGCACGTTTACGCAGGACCAGCATCTCGAGATCGTGGTGGCGATCGATGCCGGGCGAACCAGCCGAATCGAGAGCGATGGCATGAGTCGTTTTACGCACTACGTCAACCTGACCGCCCGCTTCGCTGAGTATGCTGTTCTCAATGAAGATCGGGTCGGACTCATCGTCTATGCCGACCGACCGCTGGTGGCTTTGCCGCCGGAACGAGGCTCGCGCTGTGTAGCCGATATTCGGCGGAGCCTCACCGAGATCCGGCCGCAGGCCGTCGAGTCCGATGCGGTCTCCGCTGTGCTGCAGCTGCGCCGACTCGTGCGGCATCGATCGTTGGTCGTCTTGCTCACGGATCTGTACGAACGGAGTGCCTCCAGCCAACTTGCTCAAACGGTGCGGCTGCTGCGCCCTACGCACGTCCCGATGGTCGTAGGGCTCGTGGGGCAAGAGGTGCGGGAGTTGCAAGAAGCCCACGCGGAGGAGTGGATCGACCCGTACCGCAGCCTGGCGGCGGCCGAATACCAACGCGACATCAACGCCAATGTTTCTCGCTTGCGTCGTATGGGCGCATGGGCAATGACCGCTCGTCCCGCGGATCTCGATCGCGAGGTGTTCGAACGCTACCGGATGCTGCGCGATCAACGGCGGATCTGAGTACGGGCCGCTGACCGCCGTAACCGTATGGCGCGTCCGCTCAGAACGACGACGAAGCAGCCCCAGTATCCCAGGCCGATCGCCAGCCGCGAGGCGGTCGAGAAGTTGGGATTGGGGGACACGTATCCCTCGATGATGCCGGCGCCGATGAGGAACACGACGCAAGCCAGAATGACCTGTCCCCCCGACCGCACCGCTGACTGGAATGCGGCGCTCCGCGTCGAGTTGCCGGGCCGGGCCAGTGCCTCCCCGACCGAGACACCGACCGCTCCGGCGATACAGATCGCGCTGAGCTCCACGAAGCCGTGTGCACACACGAAATCGAACAATCGCCAAGCGAGATCGTGGCGCGCGGTGAACGCGAAGATCCCGCCGAGCATCAAGCCGTTGAGCGAGATGACGTAGATCGTCCCGAGACCGTAAAACACTCCCAGGCACATCGCCGTCATCGCGACGACGATGTTGTTGGTGAAGATTCCGACGGCGAGCAATGACGAAGGCATCACGTTGAGGAGCCCGTCGGTCCATAACTCGCCGGCGTGGACGGTCTCGATCATTTCCTCGGCGGCGAACAGTCCGATCAATTCGGGATACGACGCCACCGCCCACCAGCCGGCGACACAGCAGGCGACGAACAGGGCTGATGTCCACAAGATGTGTCGCTTTAGCGAGTCGACGGCCGCGGGTAGATCGCGGGCGAGGAAGTCGACGATGTGCAAGCGCGAAGCGACGGGATCCCGCATTAGAGCGCGATGGAGTCCGGCGTAGATCGCCTCTAGTCGTCGCGTTGCCCTGCCGCCCGGGACCACCCGCCTCGCTAGCGCGAGATCCCGCGCGATCTCCGGATAGGCTCGAATCGTTCGCAGCGCGACTTCAGGCGAGACGGACCCACCCTGCTCGAGCCGCTGCACGTCCGAACCGGTCTGTTGCCACATTTCGAGGCGTCGCTCGAGCCACCGCCGCGTTGTCGCTTCATCCATATTGGCGCGCTCGCGTCATTTCAGAAGCGCCTCGATTTGAGCACGAAGCTCGCGATCAGTACTGCTCGGCGAAGCGGTGGCCGCGTCGCTGCCTAGGATGCGGCCGGCGAGCTGCTTGCGTGCGGTGGGCGCGAGATGGTCCCAGCGGTCGAGCAGGTCGCGCGCAATCTCGGTCTTCTCGTTTCCAATCGCCGCCGAGGCGTTCGTGGAGGAGTCGCCCAGCGTCAGGGCGCCGGGCGACTCTTCGTAAACGAGAACCGTTCCGGCCGCCATATCGCCGATTCGCAACGCCCGCTCGGTAAGCAGCGTGGTGGTGAGGCCGACCACGTAGAACCCCGGAAGGCTGTCGACCAGGCGAAAGACATTTCGAATCAGCAGGGCTCCAGCATCAGGGGTGGTGCCATCGTGCTTCACGACGCGAACCCCGGCCATCCGTTTGCCCGGCGTTCGGCCGCGCATCGCGATTTCGAGTACCGGGTGGTAGAGGAAGTAGATCGCCGAAGCCGGGATGATCACGACAAACGCGAAACCGGTCGACTGCGAATCGTCGGGAGCCAAGAAGTGAATCGCCCCTTGGTACAGGAAGCTCCCTGCGATCCACCACGCGATCGCGAGCAGCGCACGAAGATGCCAGTCGATGACGAACGCATAGCTACGCCCGCCTGGCCCGGCGATGTCGAGCTCTACGTCCACTCCCGTGAAGCTCGGAACGATGAGTCTATCTTCCATCAGTCTTCGGCGGTGCGTCCGACGATATCCTAGCTGAACCGCCCGAGGTGTCGCCGCCCCTCGGATTGCTCGTGCATCCGTGGCGGGCGGCCTACACCTGTTGTTCGGCAACCGCGGGGCGTCACGAGCTACTCTGGTCGTCGTCGGCTTTCGAGGGTGTGTCCCGTCGTGGCGGATCGTCCACGGGCTGTGCATCGACCGTTCCCAGAACTTCAGGGAGGTCGATTCCCGCTTGCTTGGCCAAGTCGTGCATCGGGGGGAGAGATCCGATCAAACTGCGCATGAAACGCGCGGTCGAACCGGCGCCATCCTGAGAGCCGGTGCCGGCGCTGTCCCACACCGTGACCTTGTCGATCTTGAGATTGCTGATCGCCTTGACTTGCTCGGCAACCAGTTCCGGTAGCTTCTCGATGATCAAAAGGCTGGGCGCCAGCTCGCGGCGGTCTCCACACGCGTTCATCAGGCGTTCGTAGCCGCGGGCCTTCGCCTCGAGTACCTTTTCGATACCCTCGGCCTCGGCGAGATACTTCGCCAAC
>JANQHZ010000074.1 GCA_028282445.1 Candidatus Binatia bacterium
CGTGGAGTGTCGGTCAAGGACGAATGGCGCACGATCGCACGCTCGAAGTCTCCGCGGTCAAGGACGTCATGCAGACGAATGTCGTCACGGTCGATCCGAATGTCCGCTTGGCGGATGCGGCGCGGACGCTGATGGAGCGAAAGATCGGTTGTCTGCCGGTTGTCGAGGGCGACGAGCTCGTCGGGATTTTGACCGAAGGTGATTTCCTGGCCCTCCTGGCGACGGGAAATCGGACGACCGGATGACGACGGTTCATCGCCCGCGCCGGACGTGGGTGGGAAGGGAGCCGGTCGGCATGCTGGCGGTACTGTTCCTGCTGCCTTTGGTCGCAGGGTGCTCCGATCCCGAGCCGGCCGAGCGTTTCTCGAAGACGGCGCCTGTGCTTGCCGAAGACGGCGCGATCCTCTTCGGGCGCTACTGCGCGAGTTGCCACGGTCCCGACGGCCGCGGTGGCGGGCCGGTGACCGTGGTTCTTCGCGACAGGCCGGCCGATCTGACCAGCATCGCGGCTCGGCGCGACGGTGTCTTTCCGAGCGCGGAGATCCGCCACCACATCGACGGGCGGATCGCGAATCCTTCGCATGGCTCGCGCGAGATGCCGGTTTGGGGCCAACGCTTCAACCAGCAGCTCGCCGGCTCGGCGGTGGCCGACGAGCTGGCGCGCGGACGGTTGGTAGCGTTGGTCGACTACCTACAGTCGATCCAGGATCCGCCGCCCAGCAAGGTCGAGTAGGTGCTCCGCCCGGACGGGCGGCATCGACGCGCCTGCGGCGGTCTCGGCCCTGGACAAGAGCGTCTGCGCTGTGATGTTGGTGCATGACCCAACACGGGAGAGTCTCATGAGAAGCTTCGGAATCAGTTGTTCGATCACGAGCCTTGCGTGCCTGATCGTTTCTTCTGCGATCGCCCAGCTCCCCGCACCGCCGAACGGCGAGCGTGGCTTGTCGCCGAAATACACCGGCCGTTCGTATTCACCCTACGCGGACCGTGACTTTCCCAGCGCGGTGTATTGGGGCGATACCCACCTGCATACCTCGTTCTCGATGGATGCGGGTGCTTTCGGTAACCGGCTCGGACTCGACGCAGCCTACAAGCTTGCTCGCGGCGAGCAGGTGACTGCTTCGAGCGGGACCAAGGTGAGACTATCGCGACCGTTGGATTTCCTCGTGATCGCCGACCACTCCGACAACATGGGATTCTTTCCCGATATGTTTGCCGGCAAGGAGCACATTCTCTCCAACCCCAAGGGCAAGGAGTGGTACGATCGAATCAAGGCGGGCGAGGGTGTCGGCGTCGCGCTCGAGCTGATCGGCCTGTTTTCGCAGGGGCAGTTCCCCGAGGGCCTGATGTATACGCCGGACTCCGAACCCTATGCCGCGGCGTGGCAGGCGACGGTCGATGCGGCGGAGCGATACAATCAGCCCGGAATTTTCACCGCATTCATCGGCTACGAGTGGACCTCGTTGGTCCGAGGAAACAATATGCATCGGGTCGTCGTCTACCGCGACGGCGGCGACAAGGGTGGTCAGACGGTTCCGTATACGACGACGCCGCCCCAGGGGAGCCCCAACCCGCGCGATTTGTGGAAGTGGATGGCGGAGTACGAGTCCAAGACCGGTGGGCGTGTGCTTGCGATTCCCCACAACGGAAATCTTTCGAACGGCATCATGTTTCCACTCGAGGCGCAGTACGACGGCACCGCGTTCGACACGACCTATGTCGAGACCCGTGCGCAACGCGAGCCCGTTTACGAGGTGACGCAGATCAAGGGGGATGGAGAGACCCATCCCTTCTTGTCGCCCGACGACGAGTTCGCCGATTACGAGACCTGGGACATCGGCAATCTCGATGTTTCGGAAGCGAAGACGAACGACATGCTCGCCGGCGAGTACGCCCGCGAAGCGCTCAAGCGCGGCCTCGCGATCGAAAGCAAGCTCGGCAAGAACCCGTATCAGTTCGGCATGATCGGCTCGACCGATAGCCATACTTCGCTTGCTACGACGGGTGAGAACAACTTCTTCGGTAAGCACTCCGGCGCCGAGCCGAGCCCGGAGCGCATGACGCATCCCTTCATGAAAACCGACAGTGGCGAAATCATGGGATGGCAACAGGTGGCTGGGGGACTTGCCGCGGTCTGGGCGAAAGACAACTCCCGCAGTGCGATTTTTGACGCGATGGAGCGCAAGGAGGTCTACGGCACGACCGGTACCCGGATGTCGGTGCGCTTTTTCGGTGGATGGGATTTCGCCGAGCACGACGTCAACAGCCGAGAGCCGGCGTTTGCGGGGTATGCGAAGGGTGTTCCCATGGGTGGTACGCTCCGCGAACGACCGGCCGAATCGGCCCCGACTTTCATGGTGTATGCGCTCCGCGACCCGATCGGCGCCAATCTCGATCGTATCCAGATCGTGAAAGGCTGGCTCGAGGCGGACGGATCGACCGCCGAGAAGGTATACGACGTGGCATGGTCGGATGGACGAATCGTCGGCAAGGACGGGCGACTCCCACCGGTTGGCAATACGGTCGACGTGGCCAATGCGAACTGGACCAATACGATTGGAGCGTCGGAGCTCGGTACGGTGTGGACGGACCCCGACTTCGATCCCAACAAGAGGGCCTTCTACTACGCGCGGGTGATCGAGATCCCGACGCCGCGCTGGTCGACCTACGACGCGTTCCGATTCGGCATCGAGATTCCCAAGGGGGCGCCGACATCGACCCAGGAGCGCGCCTACACTTCGCCGATCTGGTACACGCCGGCCGGATAGCCGAGGCTTGGTCAATCCGCCGACTTGCTCACTCCAGCTCGGCGGAAGGGCGGGCCGCGCTTCGCGGTGGCGCCCTCAGATTCCGGCTTGGAGAGCCGTGATTCGCTCGGTCGCTCGATCGAGCCGGTCGCTCAGAATGCGTGTCAGGTTGTAGAGCAGGACGGCGGCGGTTCGTGGGTACTGCCGCCGGAGTCTCTCCAGAAGATCTCCATCGAGGATTAAGAACTCAACGGGCTCGGTGGCGAAAACGTCGGCGGACCTCGGCGCTTCGCGCAGTAGGCCCATCTCACCGACGACGTCGCCGCGCTGCACGGTGCCGAGGACCGGGCCGTCTTCGCCGTGGCGGACATCGGCCTTGCCGCCCAGCATCAGGTAGAGCTCGGACGAAGACTCGCCCTGCCGTGCGATCGCTGTCCCCGTTGCGGCTTTCGCCAGACGCCCATTGAGCACGACCAGCTTGGCCTGGAAAGGTCGCATACCGGAAAAGAGCGGGATCTCCTCTACCGCTCCCAGTCGGGTGTTCAGGAAGTCGGCCATGGTGATGACCCGTGCGTTGAGCACCCGCGACGACAACAGCAGTAGATTCGCAAGGAATGCGAGCAGCAATCCGGTTGCGCCGATCGAGGAGAACCACCGCAGCGCTGGGATCTCGGTCGTCGCCATCGCGCAAAAGACTAGAAGCAACGCCAGGACGGCGTAGGTTAGCGGCCGTCCCGCCGATTGAACGATGCGGGTAAGTGCTTCGGTCGGGCAATCGAGCGTACGCCCGTCGGCGCCGAGAGCGCGGAAGTAGTAAGCGGTGTGGCCGATCGCGAGGCCGAGCAGGAAGGACGGGAGAGCCGCCGTGACGGAGTTGTTGCCCACGCGCGTCCACGCGGCGATCCCGATCACTACGACGATGGACAATAGGTTCAGAAACACGACGAGGAACCCGATACGCCCGGAAAGAAACTGGATCGATAGAAGCGCGATCAGAACCGTCGACGTGATGGCAAGACTGCGAACGACCTCCCACTGTAGTCGAGGCGCGAAACGGTGCTGGTCGACCAGAACACCCCGCGCGGAAACGGCGACTCCGGCAGGGAATCGCGCTCGCCGACCCAAGAGTCGGCTCCAGCCGCTGGGCCTCGAGAACGCTTCGATCCGATCCCGCAAGGTGTTGAACTTGGCACTGTCGATCTCAGCGGTTTGTACCAGGATGCGTGTCGTCGAGAGCTCGCGGTTGACCAGATGGGCGATCTTGTCGTGCTCGATCTCGAGGCGGGCGTCGACCTCGGCCTGGGTCGCGGGCAGCTCGTATTCCGAAGATCCGGATCTTCGCTCGGCGACGATATCGAGCAGCGAGTAGGTCGATACGACGCTCGGTTGCGCCGCGACGAAGCGTTGCAGATCGGCGATCGCGAAGATCGTTTCCAGCCGGTCGATGGAATTGGCCTGGCGGCCGCCGACCCGGACGTTCCATGTCCGCAGATGGTCTGAAGTGGCGGTCGAGGAGTCGCCGTTGTTCCCCAGGATCGCACCGAAATCGGACACGTCGCTGAAGCGCCACATACCGACCACCGCGGCGGCAGTGAGGGCAAATGCGAAGGCGGCGAGAGCCCAGCCTCTTCGTACCGCGAGCGCGCCGAGGCTTTCGATGCGACGACTGTGACGAAGCGCGGTTTCGTTGGGAATGGCCGGGCCGCGTCGGCCCAGCCAAGCTGCGACGCCGTCCGGCGCCAGCAATAGGACGGACCCGGCCATGCCGACGACGCCGAGGCTCGCAAACAGCCCGAAGTCGCGGATCGCCGGGAACGCGCTTGCGAGATGCACCATGGCGCCGACCAGCGGAGCTGCTGCCAGTACTCCGAGACGACGGCGGAGGTGCTGGAAGCTGCCGGCATCGTCGGAGCTTCGCGTGGTCGGATCGCCGTCGTTCTGAATTCGCGCCAACACGTACAGGGGGAAGGCGACGCCGACGACGGGTAGTAAGGGAATGATACCCGCGGTGGGAACGGTAATCGGCCTTCCCGTCGCGGCGATTGCCGCCAACGACCAGACAAAGCCGATGCCGACGCACAGAAGGGTGAGCAGAGCGCCGGTTGCCGAGCGAAGACATAGGACTGCGACAAGGAATGCGATCGCCGCCGCCACCAGCGTGTAGTCGCGGACTGCGCTTTCTAGTTGTGTCGATACCCTGGACTCGGTGACCGCGGGGCCGGTCAGCTCGTAGCTTGATCCCGGACGATCCGCGAGCAAGTCCCGCAAGTGCGCGTCGACGAGCTCCAAGTTGGAGGCGCGTTGCAGGGTCAGGTGGATCGAAGGACGTCGCTTGGCCGTTGCATCCTCGGCGCCGCGGTCCGGCGCCAATGCCGACGCCTCGCGGACTCCGTCGAGATTGGCGAGTGACTTCGCCCAGCGGTCGAGCTCCGTCGCCGGTACGGCCATGCCCTTGATATGGACGGCGACGTCCGGGTTGCGGAATATCGACGCTCGAGTGGCGCCCAGTAGGCGAGAACCGTTGCGCTCGGGGACGAGGGCGTCCGCCGAGGCATCGAAACGCAGCGTCTGCGCGACCGGGACCAGGAATACCGCGCTGGCGACGGCGGCCGCCAGAATGAGGAGTGGGAGTACGGTCCCCGCGCCTCGACCGTTGGCGCTCATGAGGCTGCGTCGGAAAGAATCAGTCTAGACAGACGAGTCGAGGTCATGCGGGGTGTGCGCATCATCCCACGCCGACTTTCGACGTGTCAAAACGCGATACGGCGGCGGGGATCGCCTTGTGAGCCGAGCCGCCGCTCGTTGACGGTTGATCGTCGGACGTGGTTTGGTTGGCGGCGTTGCGGCGACTTGCGTTGAGTTCGGAGCCGAGGGTAGGACTCTACAAGGCCAATTCGCCGCGCTTGGGGGGCGAGGGGATGGCGGCCACCGGCCGTCATCCCCTCGAGGGTTCTTTGTCGATCTGGGTGACGCCGACCTTTCGGCGGGTTGCGCCGCGATCGCCCCTCCGTCGCGATATCCGCTGAGGCGTGGGGTCGTCGCCAATTGGAGTGCGCGTGGTTGAACATCCGGTCGGGTTTTCTTACCTTCCGAACCTCGATGACTACGGCTCAGACGGAAGAGCGAGAATCGTCGCCAGAGTTCACCGGCGAGCGCCCGGGGCACGGGGAGAACTTCGACTACGACGAGGCGCGGCACCAGGCAGCGTACGAGTACGCCCGAACTCTCGCTGCCGACAAACGGGTACTGGATGCGGGGTGCGGTGAGGGGGTCAACAGCCAATCGTTGCGGGACGTTGCTCGTGAAGTGACCGGTGTCGACTATTCGAAAGACGCGATCGATTACTGCCGCAGCACCTGGAAGGGCGATAACCTGCGCTTCGAGCACGTCGACCTGACCGACCCGCAAGGGTTCGACGACACCTTCGATCTCGTGACCAACTTCCAGGTCCTGGAGCACATCGAGGACGATCGGGCTTTCCTGAAGGCCCTGCGGGCGCGCCTGGCTCAAGATGGTGTGTTGCTGCTGACGACTCCGAACCGCCTGATGTCGTTCTCCGAGAACCCGTACCACGTGCGCGAATACACCGCGGCCGAGCTGCGCACCTTGCTGGAAAGCGTGTTCTCGTCGGTAACGATTCTTGGTATGCGAGGTAACGAGAAGGTCACCAAGTTCGACGAGGCGCGCAAGCGTTCGGTCGAACGGATCTTGCGGCTCGATCCGTTGGGCATTCGCAATTTCTTGCCCCAAGGATTGATCAACTTTGCCTTTGCTCGCCTCGCCAACCTGGTTCGTTCGCAGGCCAAGGGTGCCGCCGGCGATGCGTGGATTTCGCCCGCCGACTTTTTCGTTTCGGACGACGATCTCGATCATTCGCTGGATCTGGTCGCGCTCTGTAAGGCTTGAGCGTTCGCGCGACGCGGCGGATCGATCATGAGCGACGCCGGCCGCATTAACGAGATCGATTGGATGAAAGCGGTCGCGGTGGTGACGGTCGTATTCATCCATTCGTTGCGTGCGGCGTGGGATCCTGGCTTCTCCTACGTCGAACGCTTGGTTTCCGAAGTGGCTCGTTTCGCCGTCCCCGCATTTCTCGCGGTCTCGGGATTCCTGTACTACTCCGAGACTCCGATCGAGCTCACGACGATCGGTAAGCGATTGCGGCGCGTGTTGCTGCCATACGCTCTCGTCTCGATCGCCGCATACGTTTACGTGCAGTATTTCCCGAGCTACTCGATGGGCCAGCCGTTCTGGCAGAGCCTGCTGCTGGCCAGCACTTTCGGGCCCTACTACTACGTCTTCCTGTTGACCGAATTCGTTCTCGCCTCGTGGCTGCTGTCGCGTATGCCGCGGTCTTGGACCCTCCCGCTGTTCGTCGCGTCGTGCCTGACGGCGATCGTGCCTTTCCTCTGGTTCAAGGAGGGGGTCAAGCTCTCGCTCTGGACCCTGCGGCAGCCCACCCTGTTCTTTTGCTGGTTCATGCTCGGCTGGACGGCGGCAGCCCACAAGAGCTCGGTGTTGAGAGCTACTGTGGTGAATCGGTCACGGTTGTTCGCGGCTTGGTTCGCGGTCGTCGTGGTATGGTTCGGCTTGGATGTAACGGAGACGCTCCCCCCGCGTCTGAGTCGGGTTTCCAGCTTGTTCTTGATCGCGGCCAACATCGTCGGCTTGTACACGGCTTTCCGAGGCTTTCGGCGGATCCCCAGCTGGGTGGTTGCGCTGAGTGATCGCACCTACGCGATTTACCTGCTCCATTTATTTTTCGTGTACACCGTGCTCGACGGGTTCGGCAGCGCGCGACATACCGCGGTATGGGCGAGCGTGGCGGCGGCATGGGTCGCCGGCCTACTCGGGGCGTTGGGCGTCATCGCAGTGGTCAAGCGACTCGCGCCGCGCTACTCACGCGACATGATCGGGGCGTGATCGGTGCTTGTTGCGGGCGGATTGGTAGAGGGCGAGCTTCTCAGTCGAGAGAACCGTTTGACGCATCGGAGGAGCGCTCTCCGGTCGTCCTCGTTCCGACCGCTCGCGTCAAACGCAGAACCGAATAGCGCCGAGAATGAAGGCCAACGCTGAGGACCTCTGAGCTAGAGAATGCCCGGGTGAGGTCTCGACAGCGCTCCGGCGAGCCTCCGCCCCTGAACCCGTCTTCGCAGTACATGTCGTCAAAGAAGAACACAGGTAGTTCTTGCACTGCGTACGACAGCTCTGCTCGATTCGAGAGAGCTTCGCGAGTGCTCATGACGCGCTTGAACCCAGATGCGGTGAGTACCGCCGGCTGCTCGGCTATGAAGAGCCCGTCGGCAGGCCACGTCGCCCTAGTCACCGACTGAACCGACCGAGTCTCGAGCAACTGGGTCTCCGAGGGCCTTGCAGCTGCCTGGAGATGACCCCGCCAAAACACCGAAAGCACGATGGCGGCGGCGGGCACAGTTGACCACGAGACAAAGCCCTTTCGACGCGGGGCATCCAGAATAGCCCCGCAGGCGGCGAGCATGGTCACGGTGGCCACGAGGATCATCCTCGGTGCAAATCGATCGTAAGCGACGACCGAAGCGATGCCCGCTAGAGACAGCCCGGCCACGAGCGTTGCCTCCCAGGTGCGGCTAGATTGTCCAAGCCGCGCAACCCCGACTGCGGCGGCAGCGGCTACGAGACCGTGAATCTGCCATCCACCCTGCTGCCCAAGGGTCCGGAAAGACTGAGTGATGTTCGACAAAGACAGGAATGCGCCGCCGGATATCGCCTCGTTCATGGACCAGAGTGACGCAGCAGGTACGAATGCGAGCGCGGACAGTGACGCAAGGGCCAGAGCGAGCATCGTCCGCCGCCGCGGCGGGAGTGAGCGGCACAGCGTTACGCTCAAGGTCAAAGCCATCGCGACCAAGAGATTCTCGGGCCTTAGCAAGACCGAAAATGCAGTAGAGGTTACGCCGACCAAGGCGAGACTCCGCCGGCGGTTCAGCCGATAGTGGAGTAGGGCGCAAACGCCCAAGAGCAGCGCAAACGCGGCCGCGACGTTCGTTTCTCCTGTGGCTGACCACTCGGCGTGCACGGGATGAACTGCCAGGATCCACGAGCCCAGGCCGGCAGGCCACCACGAAATCCCAAGGCCGATCGAAGCCAACGCCAGCAACGGGACCGACGCTGTTCCCAGGAGTCGATTGACCTCGATGCCGAGTGAAGACCGACAGCCGAAGAGCTTCGCCGGGACGGACAATACGAGCGGCCACCCGGGAGCTTTACGGTACGGGGTACAGGCCCGGCCCGTCCACCGATGCTCACAGTTCTCGAGCGCCCCTTGGTGCGCCAAGTTGCAAGAAGCCTCGGCATACCAAGGTTCGTCGAGGTACATCGCGTGATGCGCCGGGATCACATTGAATCGCACCCAGAGGCCCACGAGGGTTGCCAGCGACACGCAGGCGACGAATGCCCAAACCGATCCTGGCTCACCTCTCATCCCCGGACCTACCACCGGCGAAGTCTACTGAATCGCCGCAGTATGCGCCATGTTGGAACAACCCAAGCTCCGACAGTCTCGTGTGTCAGGGCGAATGGGGTTGACGCCCATCGAGCGATTGTAGGGGATGTGCCGTCCCGTCATGCGTACGGCCGATGGAAGTCCGGCGAATGGTATTGACAGCTTGCCCCGATCGGGGATCGTCCGGCTTGGCTGGCCGCTAGCCGCTGAAAGTCGTCGTGTTCTAGCCGGATTTCACGATGATTCCGGTCTCGTCGATCGTCATGCGAGGGAGTTTCGGGATCTTGGGCTCCGCCGTGCCGTGCCAGGAATCGACCCGGTTGTTTCCGGAGTCGATACTGAACTCGTAAGGCGTATCGTTCGGGACCTCGAGCACGTCGAGATCCTCGTCGGCGGTTGCGTACTGACCATTTTCAAGAAGATAGAGCTCCTGGGCGGCCACCCAGGATTTCATGTAGGTCATCGCCGAGGCTTCGTAGGCGCGCAGCCGGTACTGGCTCATAGCGGGGATGGCAATGGCGGTCAGGATGGCGACGACCCCAAGCGCGACCATGAGCTCGAGAAGGGTGAAGCCTTTTTGGCCCGACCGCGCCATTTCGAGCCATTTTCATGCAAGCCGCGTACCCTTGAGCCGTTGAGCTACCAAAATTTGCCCTTCCGGCTCCAGCCGACATGGAAAACGTCAACGCAGCGCCATTCGTCAACGCCACGAGTAGTCACATGCGCAGTCGGTAGATCATTCGAGGCGATCCCCGAACCTTTTTTGCTTGACTGTGGTGAGATCTAGTCTTCGTAGACGATGAACTCGAGCAGATTTGCGTCCGGATCCCTGGTGTAGACGCTCGTCCCCTTGTCGGCGCCGCCGCCGCGTCCGCCGACCATCTCGGCCGGTCCGAGCTCGATCGTCGCTCCTGCGCGTCGCAGGAGGGATTGCAGCGAAGCGAGGTCGCCGTCCCAGACGAAACAAAAGTCGCCGCAGCCGGGATGCGCGTTGGGGCCGCGCAGGTCGAACGCCTCGTCTTGCCAAAGTCCAGGAGCGTGGACGTTGATCTTGTTGTCTCCAAACTGAATCGAAAAGAAGGGAATCCCGGACGCTTGCCATTCTTCGACCGAAGGCACACCGAAGCCCAGCGCGGCGTAGAAGCGGAGCATCGCCTCCGGCTGCGCGGTGGGGATTGCGACGTGGTCGAAGCGCTCGATGGCCATCGTCGACCTATGTCGTTCGATTCGGGCGCAGGAGAACCTCTTGGGCGACGGTTGCCACGTGTCTTCCGCTTTCGTCGAAGATCGATCCGACCGATGTTCCCAGGTTGCGAACCAGTCCCCTGCAATTGAAGTCGTGCAGGTGCCAGGCGTCGGCCCGTAGCGGTTGGTGAAACCAAATACTGTGGTCGAGGCTGGCGTTCCAGAACACTTCGTAGTTCTCACCGCGCGGCCGTCGGTCCGGGTGGCGGGCGATGACGGCCTCGGTTGGCAGATCGTCCGACAAGAATGCCAGGGCGCAGGCGTTGAGGACACCGTCGTCGCCGAGATCTTCGCTCAGCCTCAACCACGCGCCGACCCGGCCCGGGGCGATGTCTTCCGCCAGGGAACGCCGCTGAAACAGAGGACTCCAGGAGTCTTCATTGAGCTCGCCCGGGCCGGTGCACGGCGGCATCTCCTCGGTCTGTACGTAGGGGCCGTCTTCGGGAACGTGGAACGAAGCCGCCATGTTGAGAATCGCGCCGGCGGCCTGGCGTACGACGACACGACGTGTGACGAAGCTGCGACCGTTGCGAATACGGTCGACCTC
>JANQHZ010000105.1 GCA_028282445.1 Candidatus Binatia bacterium
GATGTCCTCGTCGCTCCACATGAAGAGTGTCGGTACCTCAATCGGACCGAGCGACAACATCGAGAGTCCGGAGTCGGGGCTCGCGCTTGCCCGATACCAATTTAGCGCGGCGCGCATGGCCTCTCGATTTCCGAGCAGCTCGACGTGCCGATCGACCGCATCGGCCGGGACTCCATCGAAGACGTTGCGCAACAGCATATTGTCGTTGGCGAGAAAAACGTTTTCGAAGCCAGGTTGGATGAAGTTATCGATGTAGCCTGACGCGGAAGCCTGGCACGAGTCCGGTTTCGCCCGTTCGGCGTTGAACGCGTCCAGGTGCGGCACGGAGATGGGGTTCAAGGTGAGCAGGCGGTCTGGGGCGACCACGCCGACGGCCCACGCAACCGACGCGCCCCAGTCGTGGCCGACCAGGTGGAAGCGGTCCCAGCCGAGCGCGTCGGCCATGCCGGTTACGTCGAAAATGAGGTTCGGAATGGCGTAGTCCGCAATCGCGGGAGGCCGAGCCCCGGCCGAGTAGCCCCGCTGATTGGGCGCAACCGCGCGGAACCCGGCCAGCCCAAGAGCCTCGAGCTGGTCGCGCCATTGCCAATTCGACGACGGGAACCCGTGCAGAAGCAGCACCGGCTCGCCTCTTTCGGGACCAGCAGCGAGAGCGTCGAAAACAAAACCGCCGGTCTCGATCTGAATCTGCTCGATCTCGGCCGATCCCTCGGCGTGGCTCGTGTCGTCGTCGCCACCGCAACCGGTTAGAAGCAAGAACAGGATCGAAGCGGCGCCTAGAAATCGCGCTCCCTTTGCCCGCAGGGCTGTTGCCTTCGAGACCTTCACTAGCGGTTCCCTTCTATTGGTGGTGATCCGAGAGGCGAATCTCCCCACAGCTCGTCAAGCGACCCGCTCGCGAGAGTCGCCAGGAAGTAACGCATGCAGGGAATTTGCATCAACTTGCCGTTCACTACGCAACGCAGACTCGGAAGAGGCTACCAGTCTATCGACCCGGGTCGTTGGTCGCCACGTACATGCCGGGATCAGCATCACGGATACGGAACGTAGGCGACGTTTGTTGAGTAACGATGGAGCCCTGGATCCACCCGATAGTCGTTCGCAGTCGTCCCGTTTGAATCCCCATCCAGGTTATGGCACCACTGATGACATTACTGCAGTACTTTCCGACACTCATACGAATAAGGCAAATGAGAAATCGGCCGGGCGGTCGCCGCTCGGTACGGCTTCGACGAGGAAGAGTTCGTTCGCAGGAACACGACTTGGTACTTCCAATACACGGCGCGGTCGGCCAGCAGTTGACTCGCGACGCCCCCCGCAACCAACGAGGAGAACGAGCAATGCTGACACTGCACTTCGCGCCCAACTCCCGTGCGAGCCGGATCTACTGGCTGCTCAAAGAGCTGGATCTGCCTTTTGAGCTCAACCGCATGGACTTCCACCCGAAGGATCTGAAGTCGGACGAGCATCGCGCGCGCCATCCGCTCGGCCGGGTGCCGGTGCTCGACGACGGAGACGTGCGGATCTTCGAATCCGGCGCCATCGTCGAATACATCCTGGCGCGGCACGCCCCGGGCAAGCTCAAGCCCGCGGTCGATAGCCCGGAGTTCCCCGCCTACCTTCAATGGTTCCACTACTGCGAGGGGATGGTGATGCCGCCGATCAACACCATCGTCGTGCAGACGATCCTGCTGCCGCCGGATCGACGCGACGAGAGGGTTCTCGGGCAGGCGCAGCGGCTTCTCGGCAAGGCCCTGGTCCCGGTCGAGCAGACCCTGGAAGGCAAGGATTACCTGATCGGCGAATTCTCGGCGGCGGACGTCATGCTCGGGCACTCGTGCATCATGTCGAAACGGCTCGGCGCCGTGAACGACGACATGCCGAACCTGAGCGCCTACGCCGACCGACTACTGGCTCGGCCCGCCTGCGCCGAGGCCTTCGCAGCCTGATCGACCCGCACGACTCACAGACAACTACCGACAACCCCTTCGTGCCTTCGTGTCTTTGTGCCTTCGTGCTGAAAGGAGGCTCGCTCGTAGCGATCTGGTTGGGACCGGAATAGCGAGCGCGAGCTGGGAGAACCCGACAGGGCGTAGCGCTCGTGTGGCTTTCCTTTAAACACAAAGACACGAAGGCACAAAGTCACAAAGGGTCTACAGGTCGTTCCAGCTCTTCGTGCCTTCGTGTCTTTGTGCCTTCGCGTTGAAAGGAGGCTCGCTCGTAGCAGTCTGGTTGAGACCGGAATATCGAGCGCGCGAGCTGGGAGAACCCTACAGGGCGTAGCGCTCGTGTGGCTTTCTTTTAAACACAAAGACACGAAGGCACGAAGTCACAAAGGGTCTACAGGTCGTCCCAGCTCTTCGTGCCTTTGTGTCTTTGTGCCTTCGTGTTGAAGGGTTGCTCGGTCGTAGCGAACCGGTCGATATCGGCGTGAAGATCGCGCGGGCTCGGCAAGCCGTGAGTGTTTCTTTCGTTCAGCCGGGAAGCTGGCCGGGGACGCGTGTCGTGATGTTCAGTTGGCCGGCTAGTCCGGCTTCGCGGTGAACGAGGATCTCTTGGTACTCGGCGCTGGTGAACATTTGCACCATCGCCGCGCCGCTCGGGTACATAGCGATCGCCACGTTGTCCCAGAGGTCCTCGACCTCCCCGATCAGAAGCCCGGCCACCTCGGCGGCGAAGACGATGCTGCCGCCGACGGCTGCGAGCGTCTCGACGACTCCGGCACCGTAGAGGGCGTACGCCTCACGGCCGCTGAGCGACGTCTCGCGCCCATCGGCGTACTCGGCGCGCTCGCGGTATTTGAGGAGATTGACCATGTAGATCGGTCCCTCGCCCGTATCGCCGATCATCGCTGCGATCTGTTGCTCTGTAGGCTCTAACGCGTTGGTGTAATTCATGAGACCTCCGGTAGATAAAGACGTGTCGACGTGGGACGCCCTTGCAGGAGCTCGGGTCGTCACGCCGCAGCTATAGGCTATTGACCTTTGGAGTGTCAATTGTCATCGAAGGGGAACCAACAGGGGTACGAATGAAGTTCGACAACCGGATTACTCGCATGGTCGGAGTGGACATCCCAATCGTGCAGGCGCCGATGGGATGGATCGCACGCTCGCAGCTGGCGTCGGCGGTTTCCAACAGCGGCGCTCTCGGAATGATCGAGACGTCGTCCGGCGAGCTCGATGCGATTCGCGAAGAGATCGCCGTGATGCGGCAACGGACCGACAAACCGTTTTGCGTCAACATCGCGCAGGCCTTCGTCCGCGATCCCAACATCGTCGACTTCGTCGTCGAGCAGGGCATCAAGGTCGTGACGACCTCGGCCGGTAGCCCGACCAAGTACACCAAGCCCCTCAAGGAAGCCGGCCTCACCGTCTTCCACGTGGTGCCGACGTTGCGCGCCGCGCTCAAAGCAGTCGACGCCGGTGTCGACGGGCTGGTCGTCGAAGGCGGCGAAGGTGGAGGTTTCAAGAATCCGCGCGAAGTGTCGACGATGGTATTGCTGCCACTGATCCGTTCCAAGATAGACGTGCCGATCATCGCCGCCGGCGGAATCTGCGACGGCGCGTCGATGGCGGCGGCGTTCGCGCTCGGCGCCGAGGGCGTACAGATGGGGACGCGCATGGT
>JANQHZ010000116.1 GCA_028282445.1 Candidatus Binatia bacterium
CTCCAAGCTTCGAAGAAATCACCGTCGTCCTCAAAGGCGTACTGCGTGTCGAGACCGATTCGGGCGAGCTCGATGTTCGGGCCGGCCAGGCGATCGTCACCGCCGCGGGCGAACGGGTTCGCTACAGTACTCCGGACCCGGAAGGCGCCGAGTACATCGCGGTGTGCCTGCCGGCCTTCTCGCCCGACAGCGTCAACCGCGAAGCGGAGTGACGTCACCGCCCGACACCGACGCCGCTTCGCCGACGGCGGACGACGCCGTCCACGTACCGATCCTCGTCCGCGAGATATTGGACCTGCTCGCGGTTCGACCGGGCGGCCGCTACATCGACGCGACCGTCAACGGCGGCGGACACACGCGCGCGATTCTCGACGCTTCTGCGCCGGACGGAAGGATCCTGGCCTTCGACCGCGACGCCGAGCTCATCGAGCGGCTGAACACGGAGTTGACCGAACCCATCGCCGCCGGAAGGCTCATCCCGGTTCACTCGAGCTTCTCACACCTCGAAAGCGTAGCGGAGCATCACGCTTTCACCCCGGTCGACGGGATTTTGTTCGACCTCGGCCTGAGCTCCTACCACCTCGACCGCAGCGGGCGAGGCTTCAGCTTCGCTCACGAGGAGCCCCTCGACATGCGCTTCGACCCGTCCGACCTGCAAAGCGTGCACGCTCGCGAGCTGATCGCGCGCGCCCCGGTCAACGAGCTCACGTCGATTTTCCGCGACCTTGGTGAAGAACGATTCGCCTCGCGCATCGCCCGGTCGATCGTCGCGCATCGCGAGCGCAAGCCGATCACGACGACGTCCGACTTGATGGCAGTGATCGAGAGCTCGCTCCCGGCCAAGACGCGATGGCGCGCGTCGCGCCACGCGGCACGCATCTTTCAAGGACTGCGTATCGCGGTCAATCGCGAGCTCGATCTCGTCAGCGAGACACTTCCGCAAGCATGGAACTGCCTCGCCCCCGGCGGGCGGATCGCGGTGCTCTCTTTCCACTCGCTCGAGGACCGCATCGTCAAGCGCTACTTCCGCGACCGTCGCCAGCAGGGAGAAGGCAATCTGCTCACCAAGAAACCTCTGATCGCCGATGACACGGAGGTGAGCCAAAACTCGCGCGCCGCGAGCGCGAAGCTGCGCGTGGTCGAAAAACGATAGCCGCGTCGAGACCGGACCGCGCAGCCGTGCTGCGATCTCAACCGGCTATTAGCCTTCTGCGACGTCGCGCAGAATGGACGCAACGTGTTCCCGCAGCGACCCGCTGCGACGCCCATAGCGATTGCGCGTGGAAAGGGCGACTTCTTTGCCGACCACGTCCGCCGCAATCAGGTCGGAGATGTACTGGCAGATGGCGTTGCGCATCCGTTCCTGCCGCTTGCGCAGGCGCGATTGGCGCTGACTCTCCGAAATGCCCTTCTCTCGCGGATCGGGCAAAGGCTCGGAGATGAGCTCCTTGATGACTCGCCGCATGCGCAACTCCCAACCGGGCGGCAAGCTCACGACGAGCTCACCGGGCTTCTCTCCCGGACGGGTCTTGACCGGATGCGAACGATTCATGATTCGAAGATTGATACCAGAGGCGGCGAAACGCTGCCAACCCGTGTTTTCCAACTGATTAGGCTTAGGCGGAGGCGAGGCTAAGGCTGAGGATGGTAGGGATGCACTGGGCACGGCGATAGCCGTCGCGCTCCGCGCGACCACCACCCTCAGCCTTTGCCTCGCCTCCGCCTCAGCCCTTATCTTCGGAAACCCCCAGCTCGTACACTTCGTTGCTGCTCCAACCGGTGTCGGCCGCAACCTGACGCGCGACGTCCTTCATGCGCATGCCCTGCGCGCGCAGCTCGTCGACCCGCCGACGCACTTCGGAGCGATCGGCGCGCGGGCTGGGCTCCGCACCGGCGATCAGCAGAGTGACCTCGCCGCGCACCGGAGCATCCGCCAACCGGTCGCGCACTTCGTCGACATCGCCACGTGCAAAATCCTCGTACATCTTCGTCACCTCACGACCGACGACGACGCGTCGGCGACCGAGCGTCTCGCAGAGGTCGGCCAGCGACGCCACCAGCCTGCGCCCGGCCTCGAAACACACGATGGTCCTCGGCTCCTCGGCCAACGCCTGGAAGAACTTCCGGCGCGCGGTCGCCTTGGAAGGAACGAAGCCCTCGAACGCAAAGCGGTCAGTCGGCAGCCCGCCGACGCTCAAGCACGCCGTTACCGAAGAGACGCCTGGAATCGGCACGACTTCGATGCCGGCCTCGATCGCAGCGCTCACCAGTCGGTAGCCGGGATCCGCAATCCCGGGAGTTCCCGCGTCGCAGATGAGCGCGATATCCGATCCCGACCGCAGACGTTCGGTGAGCTGCGGAGCCTTCGAGCGCTCGGAATGATCGTGGTAGCTCGTCGATGGAGTTGCGATGCCGAAGTGGTCGAGCAACTTGCGGCTGTGTCGCGTGTCCTCGGCGGCAATCAAGTCGACCTTGCCGAGTATGCGCAGGGCACGTTGCGTGATGTCCTCGAGATTGCCGATCGGCGTCGCAACGACGTAGAGCGTCCCGGCCATCGCACGCCGCCCTCAGCCGACCGCGGCAACCTTGGCGACGACGCCGCTGCGCGCCGACTCCAGACAAGCGTCGACGACCGCCACCGCGGCGAGACCGTCCTCGAGAGGGATCGGCACGCCGCGGCCGCTCTCGACGCTCCTGACAAAGTCACCGATAATCTCGCGCACGGTAGGTAGAGGTTCTCCGATATCGAGCTCGATCGCGTCGCGACCGCGTACGATGTGAGCGCGGTTGAGCACGTGGTCGGCACTGAGGGTTGCCTGTGTGCCGGACACCTCAATGTGCCCGACGCGTCCAACAGTCGTGCGCGCCAGGCTCACCGTCGCGAGAACTCCGCCGTCGAGCTCGAGTGTCGCCGCGCAACAATCCTCGGTGTGTTCGGTGTTCTGACTGGCGACCTGCGCG
>JANQHZ010000121.1 GCA_028282445.1 Candidatus Binatia bacterium
TCGCGATTCCGAACCGTCGCACTGTAGGGGCGAGGCATGCCTCGCCCGCCCCCGCGCCACCTCGGCCACAGTACGTTTCGGCCGCACCTTCAACGCCCCAACCCCCAGCGCTGGCGATCGACTCGAATCTGCGTTTATCTGCAGGCTCCAGGCAGCAAGACGGGAGAATGCAATTATGAACGAACGACATTCCGACGGGGGGATCACCGTCGAGCGGCGCGGCGCCTTGCAATTGATGGGTCTAAATCGGCCCGACAAGTACAACGGTCTGACGCCACGCATGATGCGTGAGCTGGAAGAAGCGTACACCGCCCTCGAGAACGACGACTCTCTGCGCGTCGGGATTCTCTACGGCCACGGCAAGCACTTCACCGCCGGACTCGACTTGCCGAAGTGGCGCGATGGGATGAAGGGCGGGAAGGAACGCGGCGAGGAACGGATCAACCCGTTCGGCCTCGGCGGCCGGCGCGCCACCAAGCCGATCGTAACCGCGGTCCACGGCATTACCTACACCGCCGGGATCGAGATGATGCTGGCCGGCGACATCGTCGTAGCCGCAGACAACTGCCGGTTTTCGCAGCTCGAACCGAAGAGAGGGATCATGGCGACCGGTGGCGCGACCTTTCGCTTCGTCGAACGCGGAGGATGGGGGAACGCCATGTACCACCTGCTCGTCGTCGACGAGTTCGATGCGGTGGAAGCGCACCGCTGCGGCCTCGTACAGGAAATTGTGCCGGCCGGGTGTGAGCTCGATCGCGCGGTCGAGCTCGGCAACAAGATTGGCGCGCTGGCTCCCTTGGCGATCCGGGAAACCAAGGCTTCGGCAAGGCTGTACGCCGAGGCCGGTGAGGAGGCTTGCTACGCCAAGTTCCGCGAGGTGCAGACTCGGCTCGCCAACACCGAAGACGCCGAAGAAGGGGTGAGGTCGTTCGTCGAGCGGCGAGACCCCGTGTTCAAAGGTCGCTGAAGAATGCTGCAGCTGCGCATACACGGCCCCAACCAGGCAAGCCTGGACGAGATTCCCGCGCCCGAGCCAGGGCCCGCGGATGCGGTGCTGCAGGTGAGAGCGTGCGGAATTTGCGGCAGCGATCTCGGCTACCTGAAGCTCGGCGGTGTCGCCGGGCCGTCCCCCGAGCCGATGCCCCTCGGGCACGAGTTCTCCGCCGTCATCGATCGCGTAGGCCGCGACGTCCGCAAGTTTCGCCCCGGCATGCGGGTGGTCGTCAACCCCATCACCGGCGGCAACAACATTGGAAACGGCGGCGACGCCGGGGCCTTCAGTCGGGAAGTCCTGGTGCGCAACGTCGACAGCGAAGGGATCCTGTTTCCGATCCCCGACGAGCTACCCTTCGATCGCGCCGCGTTGGCCGAGCCGCTCGGCGTAGGGTTGCAGGCGATCAACCGGGCCGATCTCTCCCCCGGCGACAAGGTGGTCGTATTCGGCGCCGGTCCGATCGGCCTGATGGCGCTCGCCGGTCTCCGCTACCGCGGCTTCGACGACGTCGTCATCGTCGATCTGTCCGACCACCGCTTGAAGATCGCGGAGCAATTGGGAGCGGCAATGACGCTGAACCCGGCCCGTGACGACGTTTGGGGTCGCAGTCGGGAGCTGCACGGTTGTACGATGTTCCTCGACTTCATTCCGACCAACGCCACCAACGCCTACATCGAGGCGTCCGGCGCGCCATCGGTGATCCCGGAGATCGTAGCGCAGGCGGGACCCGGCGCACGCGTCTCGGTCGTCGCGCTGCACCGCGAGCCGCGGCCCGTTGACTTCACAATGGTCCTCGCCAAGCAGCTGACGTTGGCCGGTTCGATGGCCTATCCGGACGACTACGGCGAGGTGGTTGCAATGCTGAGCGAAGTCGACCTCTCGACCGTGATCACCCACCGCTTCCCGCTCGACGCAATCGACGAGGCACTCGACGTCGCGCGCGACGCGAACCGCGCCGGCAAGGTGATCGTCGAACCTTAGCTTTCCTATGATCGGTAGCGCAGACGCCGAGACGGGCTCTCAACGGACTCCGAGCCCGCCGCCGGTCCGGGCAGTACGAGCGCTCGCGCCGCCCTCGGCGCGCTAGAAACTCACTTGCTGCGCGAGATAGTCGGCCGTCACCTCGATCGCCTCGGCGCTCGGATGGCGATCGAGTGGGTGGACGGTGAAGCGGTACCAAGAGGAATAGTCCTCGAAGGCGGGCAGCAGGTCGACGAATTCCACTTCCCGGCGAGCGAGCTCCGCCGCTACCAGCTCGTGGATCCCTCGAAACGGATACTCACCGAACGGGGCCTTGTAGTAGAGGGGGAACATCACGACCACAAAGCGAATCGATCGTTCCGCCAGCGCCGCCTTCATCTCGGCGATTCGGTCGAAGGTCCGCTCTCGCGGCTCTCGGTTTTCCTCGCCGAAGTAGAGCTCTCGGTAGTATTCGATGGTGGCCTGACTCCGCTGCTCTTCCCACCGTCGCAGCTGCAACATCCAGCAGAGCTTGGAATAAGTGCAATACGGCGAAGCGCCCGTGCCGACCGCATCCTCGCCCGCCATCATCGCCTCCCGGATGCGATCGTGCAGGTGATCGCGACGATGGATCAGCTCGATCGTACGCGACACATCGTTGATGTTGTAGAAGTACAGAACCGCCTCGACGTCGCGCGGGACCTTGGTTACTTCGAACAGGGTTTCGATCGACGATCCCGGCCAGGCCATGTTCGGGAAGTTGAAATCCCCGTAACGCTCCGCCAATTCGAAGCCGAGCGTATCCTCGAGACGCAGTCCTTCGCCAAACGCAAAGGAATCGCCGATGATCAGGGCCCGCCGTTGGCGCTGATCGTGCGATCCCTGGTTGAGGCGCGCCAGCTCGATGTTGTTGCAGAAAGGAGCCTTCTCGCGGAGAAATCCCACCTTCCGTCCGACCTCCCAGGTATCGGGCACGTCGGACACGTCGGCGATGATCGGGGCCAGGCCGGCACCATCGGGTTGCGTGCGAAGGTCGTGAGGAAGGTAGTCGTGGGGGTCGCTCGGATAGCATTTGCCGAGGCCGGTCTCGGTGTAGATGTAGTGCATGCGGCGGTAGCTGCCCTCGGGATCCGCCTCATCCGGTCGCAATCCTACGAAACGAAGTCCAACTTCGATTGCGAGTACGCCCAACAAGAGTCCGGCGACGACGACGGCTATACGCGAGAAGACCCGAGCGACCATGATTCAGCGACGGACTGCGGCGCCGCACGCGCTTTTGCACCGCCACAGTCGACGAAACGTTCCGACGCTACTTAGCTTTCAACGGCGGCCACAGCAACGACAGGCCGCTCGGCGTGGTGGGTCCGTGTGGCTCCGGAACGCTACAACCACCCGTCCCCCTTCCAGGTGCCGTCGATTGATGGCTTGAGAACCCTCAAGAGAGGCACGGGCGTCGGCAAGGGCGAGGGCTGGGGAATGCGCCGCCCAGCTCCGCCGATCTTGCGGTACCGGGAATCGAGAAGCTAAACTCCCCAGCCATGACGCAATACGCAGATATCCAAAAAGACCTCGAGGCTCGCCTCGAGATCCTGCTGAAGCGCACTACCAAGGTCGAGAAAAGTCTCCGCCGCGAGCGCGATCACGACTCCCAGGAGCGAGCCCAGGAGGCGGAAAACGACGAGGTGCTGGAACGCCTCGACGAGGGTGGCCTCAAGGAGATCGACGCGATCGAAGGAGCCTTGAACAGGATCAAAGCCGGCACCTACGGCATCTGCGCAAGCTGTAGGGAGCCGATCGCCGTCGGCCGCCTCGAGGCACTCCCCTTCGCCCGCACCTGTATCGATTGCGCGGATTGACGCCGGCAGCATCGGAGATCGGTCCTGCGGTCGACCCGTAGCTCGACGCGCACCCCTTCCATCCGCCTCGAAGTCCCGCCGCTACGCGCCGGGATTGGACGATAGGTGGTCGAATCGGCCGTCTGGCCGTTCGCGTCGATACGCCTCTACGATCGGCGCCAGCTCGGCCGGGCTTGCGCCGTGCAAGATGACGCCGTCGCAGCCGAGATCGAACTGCCCGCGAATCTTCTCGACGCACCGTTGCGGGCTCCCGGTAGCCGCGGAGGCCAGCCACTCCTCGGGGATCAAAGACGACACGTGCTCGAGCTCCTCGGTGGTCGCGGTGGCATCGAGGGCGCCGCGAAAGCCTGCGACGAGCTCGTCGGCGCGAAAGCGCTTCAGCACGTCCGCATCCCAGCGGTTGGTTTTGACGAGGAGATCGCCGTACCCCTGCAGGTAAGTCGCCATCCGACCGACGGTCTTCTTGAGACGAAGCTCCGCCGGCAAGTGGTCGCCCACCGTCGCGAAACAGGACCACACCCGTACGCTCGCCGGATCCCTGCCCGCTTCCTCGGCCGCTTGCTTGACGGTGCGAACGCAGCGCTCGGTCGTCTCGTCGGAGAAGAAGGTGTGCAACACGACCGCGTCGAAGGCACGCCCGCCGAGCTTGAGCGACTGCGGAACGAAGGCGGTGAGCAGCATCGGGATGTGCTCGTCGTACTCGGGCCCCATCGTCAGCAGCGGAAACTTCCCAGCCGGACCGTCGTGTCCAAAGACCAGGTCTCCCTTCCATATCTTTCTCATGATCCCAACGAAGTCCTCGATCTCGTCGGTCTTGATGCGCGGAAGCCCGAAGGCATCGAAGAGTGCGGCGATGCCGCGCCCCAGACCGAGAGTGAAGCGTCCGCCTGTGAGCTTGTGCACGGTCATGGCGAATGCCGCCGTCACCATCGGGTGGCGAGTGTTCTGGTTGGTCGCCGCGGTCGCAATTCCGATCTCGCTCGACACCGCTCCGACCGCTCCCGACAAAGCCGCGGCTTCCTTGACGTTGAACCGCTCGGAGATGAAGGCCGAGCCGAGCCCCAGCTCCTCGGCCTCGCGCACCTCCGCGATCAGATCGCGCGGCGATGTTGCCCCACCCGCGAGGGTGTAGAATCCAAGCTCGTTCATCCGCTGCATGACGCCTCCACTGCCCGACGATTCGTTGACCCTCTCGGGTCGACGTGAGATGGCAACAACAGAGCCTACTTGCAACGGATGGATCAAACGACTCGCACAGCCCTCGTCACCGGAGCCTCGACCGGGATCGGCGCGGCGATCGCGCTGGCATTCGCCGCAAAGGGCTACGAGGTATCGCTCGGGGCGCGCCGCCAAGACCGTCTCGAACAGGTCGGCGAAGCCCCCGCCGCCCACGGCGTCGGCGTTCACATGGGTGCGCTCGACGTAACCGATCCCGCCTCGATCGATCGATTCTTCAACGATAGCGAGCAAGCGCTCGGTG
>JANQHZ010000162.1 GCA_028282445.1 Candidatus Binatia bacterium
GATGCTGCTGAGGCGATACAGATCGGCGTCGAAGTGGCCGCCCTGCGCCATGACGATGTTGGGATGCGAGCGGATGAGCTCGAGAAAAATTTGCTGAGACGACTTCCCGGCGCCGTCGTGGAACTGGTCGAAGCGTCCGTCGCCGGCGATGTTCGTGAACGGGCCGAGCGGTTCGCCGTAACGCCCAGCGGCGCCGAAAACATCGTACATGTAAGCGTGCGTCGTCAGCACGACCAGCTTGTCGCGATTGGCGGATAGCACCCCGTCGGCCCAGGCGAGCTCGACGGCGGGGGCGGCGATGGCGAGGTTGAGAAAGAGTACGTCGTGGGTGCCGTCGCCGACGATCTGATAGCTGCTGGCGCCGGTAGGCGATGCGCCGCCGTACCAGGGCATGCCGGTGAAGTGTTGCGGTCCGTAGTCCTGCACGAACATGTCGTAGTACGGCCGACCGTCGGAGAGCTCGTGAGCGTCGTGGTTGCCGAGCACGGTGCCGTACGGAACGCCGGCCGTATCGAGGATGTCCAGCGCGGCCTTTGCGCGTGTCCATTCGTCGAGATTGTCGTCGCTCTGAACGATGTCCCCCAGGTGCACGACGAAGTCGATGCCGAGCGTGTCGGCGTTGTCGGCGATCCACTGAGTTTGGTCGACGAAGTAACGGTAGGTTCCGAGCGGATCCGTCACCGGCGTGCTGCCGCTGCCGGGCGGGAAGCGGTTGTCGGAGTAGATCTGCGTGTCGGGCAGGGCGACGAAACGTACCGTGCCGTGCGCAACCAGGGGGATTGCGATCAGCGCCGAGATCAGCAGGGTCGCCAGGCGCGTCACGCTCGGGCTTTCCTTCGCTCCGGTCATCCTCTCCTGGCTCGTACCACCCCCCTGCGGAGAGGGGCAAGGGAAATCAAACCGACCGGTCCGGGAATCCGCTCGTCGGCCTACTTGGCTTTTCCGTAGATCACCAACAGGCCGCCGCAACCGATCAGAGCGGCTCCCACGACCTGGTAGACGTGCAAGGTGTGACCCAGCACCACCACCGCGTGCATGGCGACGATGATCGGCACGGCGTAGTTGAACAGGGTTGTCGTCGTCGGCCCGATTCGGGCCGAGCTGTAGGTGACGAGGAACATCCGCACCAAGCCCATCCCCGCCCCTACATAGAGAATCGCGGCCCACAGCTTTCGGTTGTACAACAGCGGCGAGAGCCCACCACTGCGAAGGTCGTCGAACAGCGCCGGCGCCAGCAGGACTGCGGCGACCGAGAGCAGAACGCCAACCCAAGGCAGCGAAACGGTGCGAATCGCGAACATGCGGGACAGCACCAGATACAGATTGATCGAGCCTGAACAGGCCATGGCCAATGGCAAGTCGGCGTGGGGGTGAAAGGCCAAGACCTTGTCGAGGCTTCCCTTGAACGCAAACACCAGTGCCCCGATGCAGCCCAGCAACAAGCCGACGATTTGCAAGGGCCGAAGCCGCTCGCGCAATAGCAGAAAGGAAAAGACGGCGGCGAGCAGAGGCCCGGTGGTGACGCCGACGCCGACGTCGATCAGCTCGCCGGTGTCGACCGCCGTGTACATGAACAAAGGAGGCAAGACCATGCCGACGAAGGACAGCGGCAACACCCGCCGCCGGTCGTTGCGCAGTTGTTGGGCGAGCTCGCGCCACTCGGCGAAGGCAAGGGGAAGCACGCACACCGCTCCGATGAGACACCTCCAGAAAGAAAGGGTCGCGGCGCTTACGTGCTCGACCGCGCTATGGGCGACGATCAGGTTGCCCGCGGTTACGAAAGCCGACGCCAGCGCCGCCACGATCGGCAGAGACAGCATCCTCGCACCCCTAGCAAGGAGCGAGCTGTGCGGCCACGGCCTCCTTGATCTCTGTCGAGCGCCACTGTGCATGCAAGTCTCGACCTCTAGCTTCCGTCGCGAATCACGCGCATGTTTCGCGACCCGAGTGACTTTGCGACTGCGAAACGGCGACGTTACGTGGGCTTCGAAACAAACGGATTAGCGTCGCCGCTGGGCTTCGTGCCGTGGAATTGATATGGGCACAGCCATGAGGGAACGACCCGGGCTGTTGGCGAACACACTTGGGCAGTGGCGGTTGGTCGCCGGAGCCTTCGTTTTGTTTGTGTGCATTGCGGGCTTCCAGGTGGGGCAGGCCCGGGCGGGTGATCCGACGCTGGGCGGGCTCTGTCCCGAAGGGTACATCGAGAACACCAATGCCGGCTTCAGTTTGGACGACGTCGGTTGCAGCATCTGCCGACCCGACGACAGCTGCCAGGCGTTTTGCCTGACGGTGCCGGCTCGGCTCTGCCCTGAGGGGCCGTCTCCCGACAATGAGAGTTGCTGTGAGGAGAGTCCGTGCGCAGGCAATTGTCCGGAGCCGGACAACCCGCTGATGTGCTCGGTCGCCGCGTGTGTTTGCGAGCCCGAGGGGTGTTGTACCCGCGTCTGCCCAACTCAGACGGTAGCTCCGGTGACGAGCTGGAACGGCCTCGCTCTGCTGGCCACCCTCCTTGCCATCTCCGGAGTCCTGTACGTCCGCACCCGCGCCCGCGCCTAGATCCTGTTCGCCCTCCAGGCTCTCTCGCTCGGAGTGAGGCTCCGTGTTGGGCCGGCTTGCAGCGATTGCCTGTTTTCTCGTCTCGGGAATCGCCGGTCAGGGCAAAGGCTGAGGCGCAGGCGAGCCTGAGCGTGGTCGCGCGGAGCGCGACTGCGATTGCCGTACTCCGATGCACCCCTACCACGCTAAGCCTCAGCCTCGCCTCCGCCTGAGCCTAAATCAGCTAAGTAGGAGCTCACTCGCCCCTCTCGGCACCTCGACACCGGCCCCGCGTTTTGGCATACACGAAGAGCTGTTTCTGGAGGCGATATGACTTCGAAAGCCTGGATCATCCTCTCGGCGCTCGTGCTTGTCGGGTCGGCCGCGTCGCTCATCAACGACGCCGGTGCGACGATCTCGGGGCCGGGATGCTGCGTGTGTCTCGATCCGTCGCTGAACTCGACCGCGGCGACATCGGGTGCTGCGGGAGGGAGCTGCTTCGACACTTCGGTAGGTGATCGCGAGTGCGGCACCCTGTGTGGCGGCATCTCCGTATTCTTCAACGCTACCAGCTGCAGCGACCCATCCCTTGCCGACGCCTGTGGCACCGCCTCGACGATGGCACCGGCCAGCTCGCCGACCGGACTGGTCGCTCTGATCGCCGCCTTGGCCGGCATCGGCGCCTTCCTCCTGCGCCGCCGTTCGCTGCAAGACTGATCCGAAGCACGCCGGCTCAACCCGCGAGCTCGGCGGTGGGCCTTCGGGGTCTCCTTCGGCAATTACCTTGGGCGAACGGGGGTGGCCGCAGCCTTGTCGCTAGCGGGCGCTTTCTCTATTGGTCGGCGCTTGCAAGTGTTCGGGCCAAATATCGCCATTTTCGTCGCCTACTTCCTGACCGGCAGGCTGGGGCTGATGCTCCCGTATTTCGAGGAGCACGTAACCCTGATGTGGGCGCCGACCGCGATTGCCCTCGCCGGGGTTGTCTTTGCCGGTCCCGTCCTGGCGCCGGGCATCTTCCTTGCATCGTTGCTGATCAACGTCGGTGTCGAACCGGATCTGCCCGGTCCGGCTGCGATGATCGCGGCGGGAAACACGCTCGCGCCGTTGGCGGCGGGAATGCTGCTGATGCGGACCCGTGAGTTCAGGCCGCAGCTCGATCGATTGCGCGATGGGCTCGCCTATCTCCAATTCGGTGTGCTCGGTGCTGGATCGCTTACCGCGACGCTCGGCGCGCTGGTGCTCTGCACATTCGGAGTGGCGCCGTGGAACTCCTATTGGACCGTGTGGTTTGCGTGGTTCGGCGGCGAGCTCGCGGGATTGCTGATCGCCGGCCCGCTCGTGCTCACCTGGTTCTCGACTCCGGACCCGGTCGAGTCCGAACGGGCGAGTGTCGTGGAAAGGTCCGTGCTCGCCGGTCTCACGGTACTGTTCCTGGCGGTCGTCTTGCAGGTCGGCGAGGACATGGTGTCGCTGCCGTACGGGTTTGGAGTTCTCTTCCTCTGGATCCTTTTGCGAAGCGGACTTCGCGAGTCGACTCTGGCGATCGCAGTCGTCGCCGGCGCTCTCGTGGTCGGCACGGCGCTCGGGATGGGCCCCTTCGTCGGGGCATCGCCCCGCACCGGTATGCTTTCGCTATGGATGTTTCTCGCCGCGATCGGCGGCGCCAACCTCGTCGTCGCCGGCCTGGTTGCCGACCGAGAACGCGCGCTTTCGCAGCAGCGCCTTCTAGTCGCCGAGCTCGACCACCGCGTGAAGAATACGCTGGCGAGCGTCCTCGGACTCGCCGAGAGGAGCCGAAGCGGGTCCGCCGACCTCGATGAGTTCTTCGACCGCTTTGCCGGCAGGGTTCGCGCAATGTCGCGAACCCACGAAGGGCTGGCGCGCGCGAAGTGGGAGCCGATGGAGTTGTCGGCAATCGTCGCGGCGACACTCGAACCCTTCGAAACCGACGGACACAACCAGCTGATCGTGTCCGGAGATCGCGCAACCATCGCTGCCCCGCGAGTCGCACCCTTCACGATGATCCTTCACGAGCTGGCGACCAATGCTGCCAAACACGGCGCCTGGTCGGGCGAGGGGGGGCGCGTCTCGGTCGAATGGTCGCGGCGAGAGGACGGCGAGCTGTGTCTCCATTGGCGCGAACGAGGCGGCCCGATCGTCGCGTCCTCCCTCGAACCCGGAGAAGGCCTGCGCTTGGTCCAAGGCCTCGTCGGCTACGAGCTCGGAGGCCGCGCAACGCCGCAGCTCTACGAGCAAGGCTTCGAGTGCACCATGCGCTTTCCCGACTTATAGCTGCGGCTGGGCGGGTTTCGCTCTAGGGGCGTGCGTCGTCGCCGGCGATTCCCCATTTCTCGGTCTAAGGGGCGGACGGCTCCCTACGAATGTCTCCTAGCTCCCCGAGGATGTGAGACACGGCCGACCGACGGTGTGCGCACGCTCGCCGCTTGGTTCGCAGCCGTACTATCCGTCACCAATGGCTCCTGGTTCTACCAGCGGTACGGTTGTGGCTGTACTTCCCTTCGAGAACCTGGACGTCTCGTCGTCCGACGCGGCTCCGCCCGACTACTTCTCGCGCGGCTTCGCCGAGGACCTGGTCGTCGACCTGGCGCGCTTCCCCGATCTCGACGTTTTGGCGCCGCTTAGCGTCGAGCGTCTCTCGGCGAGCGACGCGAGCGATGTTCCCACGGTGGACTACGTGTTGCAGGGGACGATCCGTCGTGGCGCGGGCAAGCTGAGGTTGTCGGCGCAATTGACCACGCCCGGCGGGCGTGTCGAATGGGCCAAGCGCTTCGACGAGTCGCTCGAGAATGTTTTCGAGGTGCAAGACGCGATCACTGAGCAGGTGGTGGCAAGTATCTCGAGCCGTATTCATGCCGGCCTGCTGGCCGCGGCGCGTCGCAAGCCCGTCACCGAGCTGGAAGCGTACGATTGCTGGTTGCGCGGGCACGATCAGTTGCGCGCGGGAACTCTCGCCGCCGACAAGAAGGCGCGCGAGTTCTTCACCACGGCGCTGGAGAAAGATCCAGACTATTCGCGAGCGCATCTGGGCCTGTCGTTGAGTTACTTCAACGAATGGAGCTGCCAGCTGTGGCACCGCTGGGACGAGAATGAGCAGCAGGCGTACCGGTATGCAATGCAAGCCAGCGCCCTCGATCCGGACGACCACTATGCGAGGCTGGTGCTGGGGCGTGTTCTGATGTTCCGGCGCGAATTCGCCCTTGCCGAGCAACACTTGCGCCGTGCCCTGGCACTCAACAGCAACGACGCGGACGCGCTGGTCCAGATTGGGATCAATCTTGCGTACCTCGGTGATGACGACGAGGCGATGCGTGTGTACGAGCGCGCGCGAAGTCTCAATCCGTTTCACGACCCCTGGTATTTCGCGTACGGCATCGTTCCGCATTTCGTGCGCAAGGACTGGGAAGGGGTTTTGCGATGTGCGACCGCGACGCCGATCGATACCATGGTCGACGTAGCGGCGTATCGGGCGATCGCGTATCAGAATCTCGGCGACCATGCCCAGGCGTGCGAGAACGTCGGCATCTACCTGGAACAGTTCGGCAACAAGATCGCGGCCGGGCGTGAGGTCGAGCCGGGTGAGGCACTGCGCTGGGCGTTGCACGTGAATCCTTACCGGCAGGGTGAAGATCAGGAACGCATGCGCGCCGGCCTGCGCGAAGCCGGGCTGGAGGGGGACTCGCTTCCCGAACCGATCGTGACGCCGCGAGACCGCCACGTTCTGCGTCGCCTCGGCTCGGTGTGGCAGGCGACGTTCGAAGGATGTGACGTGCACCTACCCAACCTGAAGGGGCTCGCGGATATTGCGATGTTGCTCGCGCGACCCGGAGAAGAGGTGCACTGCTCCGTGTTGATGGGGGAAGTCGAGAGTCGGACAGAGGACGACGACGCAATCGACGACCAGGCCAAGGCGGCCTACCGCCTGCGCATCGCCGAGGTCGAGCAGGAGCTGGCTGAAGCCGAAGAACACAACGACCTGGGGCGGAACGAGAAGTTGCAGGAGGAGCTCGACGCATTGCGCGAGCACCTCATCAAGTCGCTCGGACTCGGTGGTCGCGCTCGCAAGTTGGGCTCTCCCGCCGAGCGCGCCCGCACTGCCGTTACCTGGCGGATCCGAAGTGCGCTCAAGAAGATCGCCGAGGCCCACGACTCGCTGGGCCGCCATCTCGCCGACAGCATCCAGACCGGAACCTTCTGCTCGTACGATCCCGCCCAGCCGATCGACCGGAAGCTCTGACCGGCCGCCTTTCGGGTGGGCCTCACGGCTGTGAGGTTCGGACTCACGCCTCCTGGGTAACCGACCAAGGAGGCTCGCATGCCAAGTCCGATCGAAGTTCTGCTCGACCCAGTTTCTCTCACGATCTCAGGCCTTTATGCAGCCCCCATCGTTTGGGAGGCGATTGTGCCGGCGCGCGACTCGGCGAAGGCGTGATCATCCCGAGCCGACCGTCGACGCCGCTGGGTCGATCCGAGACGCTGCGCAGCCACATCCCCACACAGCCTGATCGAAGCAACTCAACCAAAGAGGAGAATCGTCATGTGTCATACCGCAATTACGCGAGAAGATGAGCTCACCGAACGAATCTTTCAGGGCACGATCCACACTCTCGAACTGTACAGCATCTACCTGGGCAAAGAGCTCGGTTTGTACGACGCGTTGCATGCGGAGCCGCGTCAGAACGCGGAACAGCTGAGTGCTCGCGCCTGCATCGACGAGCGCTATGCTCGAGAATGGCTCGAACAGCAAAGTGTTGCCGGCCTCATCGTGGTCGACGACCCAGGGCGTCCGGCCTCGGAGCGTCGCTACACCTTACCGGAGGATCACGTGGGTGTGTTGGTGGAAGAGGAGCACGCAACGCACGTGGCACCCTTCGCCCAGATGCTCGTCGGTATCGCCGGTGCGCTGCCGGAAGTGGCGCGGGCCTACCGAAGCGGGGCCGGGGTCCCATACGAGCGCTACGGTGCCGACTTCCGGAAAGGGCAGGGCGGCATCAATCGCCCCGCGTTTTCGGCCGATCTCACCAACTCATGGTTGCTGGCGATCCCGGACCTGCAGCAACGTCTGCAGTCGGGAGCTGTTCGCATCGCCGACGTCGGCTGTGGTGAGGGCTGGGCGACCATCGGCCTCGCGCGTGCCTACCCCCACGCCGAGGTCGTCGGCTACGATCTCGATCGGGAATCGATCGATTCGGCACGGCGCAATGCGGCAGAGGCCGGCGTGGAGGTGCGCTTCGTGCATGGTGACGCAGTCGATTTCGCCGAGGACGGCTTCGACCTGGTGCTCATGCTCGAGACGCTCCACGATCTCACGCAACCCACCGCTGCTCTGAGAGCTCTGCGCGGAGCCCTTGCGCAAGACGGCCGTGCTGATCGCGGACGAGAGAGTTGCAGATCGCTTTGCCGCTCCCGGCGATGAAATCGAGCGAATGATGTACGGCTGGAGTGTCAGCCACTGCTTGCCCGCCGCCATGGTCGAGCCGGACAGCGCCGCAATCGGCACCGCGATTCGTCCGCAAGCCGTACGACTCATGTCCGAAGAAGCCGGCTTCGGCAGCTGCGAGGTCCAACCGATCGACAACGACCTCTTCCGCTTCTACTTGCTGCGTGCCTAATGCAGTCGTCTGGTGATCGAGTTGGGGTCTCCCCCTGGTTGACCCCGGAGGTTCCTGCCCACCTTTGCTGGCAAGAGCCTCAGGCGCTCGAGTCTGCCGCGACTCGGTCGGCGATCTGGCGAATGGTGTCCATATTCTCGACGGTGAGTTCGGGGTCGGGGATGTAGACTCCGAAGCGTTGTTCGATGAACGTGCCGATGTAGGCGATCGAGAAGGAATCGATCAGGCCGCCGGTCACGAGCGGGTCGTCGTCGCCAAGTGGGTACTCTGGCTGGCCGAGGAGTTCTTCGCAGACGAACTCGCGTAGCGCCGCGGCGATGTCTTCGCCACTTGCTTTCGTCATGCCAGAGTCCTGAGTCGGAAGTTCGTTTCAATAATTTCGGCGAGCAATCGGCGTTCGTGCCAAGGCGCGACAACGAAGGAATATCAGGGATATTGCGAGGAGGAGCAACGCCGGCATGAACGCCGAGGACCGGCGAAATTGAAACGAATCTCCTACTCAGGACGCGAACTCACTTTCGTAACGGGCGCGGTTGGCGGGCCGAGCCAGCTTTCCGCTCGAAGTTTTCTCCACCCATCCCGGCTCGACCAGTACGACTCGGCCGAGCGCGATGTCGAGATCTTCGAAACAGCGTTGCCGCAGCTCGCGCTCGATCGCGGTCCGCCGATCGCCTTCTTCCACCTTGGTTTCGCAGACCAGGATCGGCTTCTCGGTTCCGCTTGCCAGATCGCTGATCCCAAACGCGACACAGCGGCCGGGGCGCAGGCCTTCGACCGCGTCGGCGATCACCTCGATCTCTTCGGGGGCGATGTTGCGCCCGCCGACGATGATCAGGTCCTTTTGCCGCCCGACCACGAAGAGCTCTCCGTCCGCCAGGTAGCCGAGGTCGCCGGTGCGCAGCCATCCATCGACGATTCGATCGTCATCTCCGGCGAGATAGCCGTCCAACATCCACGAGCTGCGCAGCCGGATCTCGCCGACCTCGCGGTCCTGCAGGACGCTACCGTTGCGATCGGTGATACGAATCTCGCTGTCGGGCATGGCGACTCCGCAGCTCACCACCGCATGCTGATTCGAGTCGGCAGGCACCGCCCGTCGCTGATTGCCGAGCTGTGCGCGGTCGACGCGGTCGATTCGCAGTGGCGAGTCTCGGCGTGTGATCGAAACTCCCTCGACCATCTCCGCCATTCCGTATCCCGTTTGGATTGCGTGCGGAGGCAAACCGAGCGGCTCGAAGCGCGCACGGAACCGCTCCAGGGTGGTTGGCTGAACGAG
>JANQHZ010000163.1 GCA_028282445.1 Candidatus Binatia bacterium
TACGTCGACGGATACTCCTACATCGACGCCGACGGATACCCCGACCGAGACGCCGACGAGTACACCTACGTCGACGGATACTCCTACATCGACGCCGACCGACACTCCGACTGATACGCCAACGGAGACGCCGACTCAGACGCCGACGGATACCCCGACTGAGACGCCGACGAGTACGCCCACATCGACGGATACTCCGACATCGACGCCGACGGATACGCCGACCGAGACGCCCACGGAAACGCCGACGCCAACGAGCACACCGACCGAGACGGCTACGCCGACTCCCATCGCTCCCGGCCAGGGTTGCGATGAGGATGAACAATGTGAAACCGGCTTCTGCGTCGATGGAATCTGCTGTCTGACGCCCTGCGACGGGCGCGGAGAAATCTGTCTACCCCCGGATGGGGAGTGTATCGAGAATCTCGCTCCAGCCCCTACTTTGAGTTGGCGTGCCCTCGTCACGGCATCGCTGATCCTCTGCGCGATCGCCTTGGGGGCGATCGCGCGACGACGCACGCACGACGACGGATCGCCCGATCGTGCTTAGACGAACGCAAGTCGTGTCGTGCGGTCTCGCGTTGCTGCAACGGGATAGGTGTTGCACAACCGGCCCGGAAGATTGCGCTCCTTACATCCGGGCGACGCGATGCGCGGCTGCAGCGGCATGATCGCTGGGCAGCGAGCAAGGTGCGCGACGACGCCTAGTGAGCTTGGCGTTGGCTGAGGGGGTTGGCGAGCTTCGGCGCGCCTAGTGTCCCGAGTCGGAAATCCGTTACAATCTCGCCGGCCCTCGACGTCCGTGCCGGCGTAGCTCCTTCTCGCGATATCCCTGATATTACTGCGTCGTCGCGCCTTGGCACGAACGCCGATTGGTCGCCGAAATTATTCCAACGAATTTCCGACTCGGAACACTAGCGGTGATCTACCTGCGTTGATCCCTGCCCATCTGGGGCCATGCTCTTTGGTCGCGAATCTCGTGGGCGCCTTCCCGACCACGACCCGATCGGGGCGAGAAACAGCGCCGGGAGAAAGAGCGTCCACGCCGATCGCCGCAGCGCGGGCGCGGCGATTGCGCATCCGTCGTCGTCGGGGCTCCGCTCGCTATCATCCGAGCGATCGAGAGCGTCCGCGGCCCGGTCTAGATCGCTTTGGGCCTGCGCGATCTCGTCGCCGGCCGCTGCCGGTTGTGATTCGACGAGCGCCGTGGCGTTGGACAAGTGCTCGCGAGCCGACGCGACCTCGTTGCCGGCGCCTTCGGCCTGCTGTGCGCTGATCTCGCCGGTGCGATCGGCTTCGCCGATCGCCGTTTCCGTGGCGGCCAGCTGAAGCTGCGACCGCTCCAGTGCGTCGTTTGCGCGCACCCAGTCGCCCGGCAACGCGCGGAGCGCCCGCTCGGCGAGATCCTGACCTTGCTCGATGCCCGCGTCTATCTGGGGACGGAACGCGACCGCTGGCGGGCTGTCGGGAGAGAACTTCGAAATGCCCTGAAAGGTGCCGGTGTAGATGGTCGCTTCGGGTCCGACCTCGGTTGCTGCAAAAAAGGAGTTCTCGCAGCTCGCCGGTAGGCGCTCGAGCGCCGGCAGGGGGACAGGCCCGAGGAAGGTGCCGCCGATCAGGTCCAGGACCTCCTGCGAGCAGGTGGTCTGGGCGCTCGGTTGGAAGAATCGCGATGCACCGGTGGCGAACTCGACCGCCTCGAGACCCCAAACGCCGTCGCGCTGTCCAATCGCGTAAATCAGGTCGCTCGCGGCACTCATGGTGGGAATGGCGTTCGGCATGCTCACCTCGGTGTTGGTCCACACCGTCGCGCAGGTTCCGGTCGCAGGATCCCAGTCGATCCGCTCCAGTCCGCGCGGTGCGAGGGACGGGTCACCGCCGGCGAGTGCGGCGAGACCGACGTTGAGCGCCGGCACTCCCGTTTCCAGCTCGGATTCGTCGGCGAGCAGGTTGTTGACGACGATCGCCGAGCGGCCCCGGACCAGTACCGATTGCTCGGACAACGAACGCTCCGCTTGCGGGTCGCCGAAGGTGATGGGCACTGCGCAGGCGATACGGCGATCCAGATCCGGAGAGATCGGTTGCCATCCTTCCGGAATGTCGTCGCGCCAGATCAGCAGCAGCCGCATGAGCTCCCGGCCGTCGGTGATGACCACGAAACGGTCGTCGTCGATCGCGGTCCCCATCAGGCTCGGGGTGGAGCCGGAGCCGGGACCCAAACGCAGGAAGGAGATCGGTGGATCGCTCGGGTACGCGACGCGCCAGACCTTCTCCAGCGAGGTGCCGTTCCAAGCGAATTTGATCACCGCCCGATCGGTGACGACGTAGAAGTTGCCGTGCTCGTCGGCCGCCAGATTGTTGGAAACGGTCTCGAGCTCGTCGTCGGGAACGGCGGGGTCGTCGCAAGCTGCTCCGTTCTCGGAAGGCAGGGTCACGACGTTGTCGACCTCCAGGTCGTCGACTCGGCTCGGGAGGACTCCCACCGCCGCTTGTTCGGTGACGAAGGCGAGCATGCCATCCGGCAGCATGACGCCGCCGACGAGTTGGTCGGTGTCGCGACAGAGCGCTCGCCGCGGAAGGAATAGTCGCTTGGCGAGCTCGATCTCGGAGAAGCGGTCCCCCGACTCACGGTCGCGATAGACTTCGACGTAGTCGCTGCGACCGAGAATGAAGTCGGACTCCGCGCTGAGGGCGCTGTAGGCGCCGCCGACCGCGAGCGGGATCTCGGGAGGCATCTCCTCCTCGTTCGCCGGGATGTAAACGTCGATGATCGAGAAGGTATCGTGGTCGAGCTTGTAGATCGCTCCGTTCAGGCCGATGACCGATGCCCACACCGCGCGACCGCCGTCGGGATACGTCGGGCCGATCGCGAGAGTCGTGGGCGTGCCAGTCAGGTTGAGGTGCCGCGCGCTGATGGTCTCCGATCCGAGCGGACCAGGAAGCGGCGACGATCCCTGGGCGTAGTTGCCGCGGTGGGTGATCGGCCACGGAGAATCGGCTAGAGCCGGATTGCAGAGCGGCTCGTCTGCCGCGAGCGGCGTCAGGCAAGTCTGAGCGGCGGCGAACCCAGACCAAAGCAGGGTAATCGCCAGCGCGGTCGAGGTTGTCGTTCGCATCCACATCGTCATGCCGTGACGGAAGAAGCTAGCCACAGATGAACACAGATCAACACGGATGAAAGACGAAGCGCGAGGGCGGACTCGATCGGGTGGTGACACAAGTAAGAGCGTGGGCGACGCATCCCCCTTCGCCAATGCTTCGGAGGACAGGTGGCGTTGCCCCTACAAATGTCCGCTTCTCGTTTCGCTGTAGGGGCGAGGCATGCCTCGCCCTTCGCCCTCACCAAGCACGAGTCTTCGACAAAAGTATCTGGGTTGATCTGTGTTCATCTGTGGCGATTTCTTCTTGGGCCTCGCGGGGCGGATTCGAACGACCGCCGGTTACTACTCGACCTTGAGCTCGACGCGTCGGTTGCGAGCCCGACCTTGCTCGGTCTCGTTCTCGGCGACCGGACTGGTTTCGCCCATACCGCTCACGCTCATTCTCTCCGGCGCGATGCCGCGGTTGACCAGGTAGCGGTAGACCGCCTCGGCCCGCTGCACCGAGAGTTTCTGGTTGTAGGCCGCGGAGCCGACCGAGTCGGTGTGTCCGATCACCATCAGCTCGACGTCGGGGTTGCTGGAGAGCTGATTGACTGCCTCGTCGAGCACGGGCGTGGATTCCGCTCGGATCCTGCTCGAGTTGAAGTCGAAGTTGATGCCGCGCAGGACGATCTTGCGGGTGACCGGGACGGCGATCTCGGGCGTGGGCTCGGGGGTCGGTTCCGGTGTCGGGGCCGGTGGCGGCGGAGTCGGTACCTCGGGTGTCGGATCGAGGAAAATGTGTCCGGCGACGCCACAGGCCACCGCGCCAACCGCGGCGCCGATCAGGCCGCCCTGCCAGAGGTCTTCGTCGTCGCAGTCTTTGAAGGTGCTACCGTCTGGAGCCGTAACGCGGTTACAACCTTCCGTCGCGTCCTGGATGGCGACGCCGGCGCCGGCGCCGGCGAGAGCGCAGACCACGGCGGGGATCCATGTGCCCTTACCCACCGGCTTGTTCCAGGACGGTTCCTGGATGTAGCCGCAGCCGATCTGGAGCGAGATAAGAGCGATAATGAGTCCGGTCGCCAGTCGTTTCATGTCGGAAAGTTGCCTCCTTGGCCCGCATAGCAGGGAGTCGTTTCGGTGCGAGGTCCGTCGAGCGAGCCGACGGGCGGGCTCCGATCTTGTATTCCCCGTGGGCGCGGGGCGTCAAGCGCCAGCCTATCATTCCGCACCTCGGGTGACTGAGTGCGGCGGCTTCGATGGCGATCCGGGCTTGAGTCACTCCGGTTCGGCTGACATATAGGTCGGATGGCATCCGACGGCGAGTCGATCGCTTTCCCAAAGCGGGTCTGGAATCAGTGGCGGCGAGCAGCGCACGCCATTGGCGTCGTTCAGACGCGATTCATCATGTTGATGATTTACGTGCTGGTCGTGGTGCCGACGGGATTCCTGATGAAGCTGTCGAACGATCCCCTCCACCTGAAGCCGCCTGCCGAGACCAACTGCCAGCCGCACCGTCAGGACGAGCAAAATCTGGAGAACGCGCGGCGCCAGTTTTGAGCGCCCCCGGTGCTGGGGATGCCGTGGAACCGGATGAAGCCAGCCTGAACGCCGCGGTGCCCGAGGACCATCGGTCGGGGTTCGTTGCGATCTTCGGACGCCCCAACGCAGGCAAGTCGACTCTGCTCAACCGCCTGCTCGGCCAGAAGATCGCGATCGTAACTCCCAAGCCGCAAACAACCCGCCGTCGTTTGCTCGGTATCAAAACCTCGGACGACTGTCAGATGATGTTCATCGACACGCCGGGCTACCACCGCGCGAGCGGCTTGTTGAATCGGCGCATGGTCGACAACGCCCTACGTGCGTTACCGGACGCCGACGTCGTCCTGTGGATGATCGATTCGGAAATCGGGCCCGACGAGCTCGAAGAAGAGATTGCGCGCCGGTTGCCTTCGGGGCGGGACGTGGTCATCGCTCTCAACAAGGTCGATGCCGTTCGCAAGGACACACTGCTGCCGATGATCGACAGTATGGCAAAGCTCGCTCCTGATGCCGAAGTCATCCCGATCAGCGCACTCGACGGAGAGGGGGTCTCCCAGCTGCTGGCGGCGATCGTCGATAAGCTCCCCGAGGGGCCTCGATTCTATTCCGGCGACACGCTCACCGACGAGAGCGAGCGCGCTTTAGTCGCTGAGTTCATCCGCGAAAAAGTGATGCTGCAGACGCGGCAGGAGATCCCGTACTCGATCGCGGTCACCGTCGATACCTTCGAGGAGAAACCCGAGCGCAATCTGTCGGTGATCAAGGCGACCATCCACGTCGAGCGCGATTCTCAAAAGGGCATCTTGATCGGGCGCGGCGGCAAGAAGCTCAAGGCGATCGGCGCCAGCGCCCGGCGGGACATCGAGAGGTTGACCGGGACACGCGTATTTCTCGAGCTCTTTGTCCGGGTTCAGCGCGAATGGACGAAACGCCAGAAGACTCTGACGGAGTTCGGAGTTTGAACGGAGCCGTTGCGGTCAATCGCCGGGGCGTTGGCCTGGCCGGCGATTCCTGAGCTCGAATCCCACCGCGGCGCGCACATAGCCACCCGAATGTCTCAATCCGACAGACATCTCCGCGAAGAAGCGGTTGCCGGCGCCGAGGAATTGGCGCACTTACCGGTCGTCGCCCTGGTCGGGCGCCCGAACACCGGAAAGTCGACTCTATTCAATCGGCTGACCCACACGCGGCGGGCCCTGGTCGCGGCGCAACCCGGTGTCACGCGCGATCGCAACGTCGGCGTCGCCGAGCACGGCGGGCGACGCTTCCTGCTCTTCGACACCGGCGGCTTCGAGGAATCGGAGGACCAGGAGATCGGCCGAGCGGTTCGCGGCCAGGCCGTGCTCGCGGCGGAGCAGGCCGACGCCGTAGTGATCGTGGTCGACGGTCGCGCCGGTCTGAGCGCGCTCGATCAGGCGTTGTTCGACCGGCTGCGCTCGCTCGATCGTCCGACATTGGTGGCGGTGAACAAAATCGACACCGCCAAGCACGAGGATCTGGCGGTCGACTTCTATTCGCTCGGTCTCGAGCGCTTGTATCCAATCTCGGCGGAGCATGGGCTGGGCGTGGACGAGCTGCTCGACGACGTGATCGGGGCGCTACCCGAGACCGAGGCTGTCGAGCCGAGTGGCGGCGGCGAGCGCACCGCGGTGGCGATCATCGGGCGTCCGAACGTCGGCAAGTCCTCGTTGACCAATCGCCTCGCCGGCTACGAGCGTTCGATCGTCACCGATATCCCCGGCACCACCCGCGATCCTCTCGACACGGTGATCGACCACGAGGGGCGCGAGTATCTCCTCGTCGATACCGCCGGAATCCGTCGCCGGCCGAAGGTTCACCAGCATCTCGAGCGCGCTTCGGTGGTACGCGCCTTCCGCGCCCTCGAAAGAGCCGAAGTGGGGGTGCTGGTGATCGATGCCGCCGAAGGGCTGACCGAGCAGGATGCGCGCATCGCCGGCTATGCTTGGGACCGCGGCCGGGCGTTGGTGGTGGTCGTCAACAAATGGGACGCGGTGGCGCGCGGCGAGCGCGACCGGCACGCATTCGTCGCCAAGGCCGAGGAGCGCTTTCCGAGTCTGGAGGTCGTGCCGATGCTGTTCATGTCGGCGCTGACCGGCCGTGGGGTCGACAAGATCTGGGCGGCGGTCGACGAGGTCGTGCGTGCCCATCGCTTCCGGGTAGCGACCGCCGACCTCAACCGCCTGTTGCAGGACGCCGTACGGCAGCAGGCCCCACCGATGGTGCGCGGAAGACGACCTCGGCTGCTCTACGCAACCCAGACCGCGACCGCGCCGCCGACCTTCGTCTTCTTCGGTTCTGCTGCGCAAAAGATCTCCAAGCCGTACCAGCGCTACCTCACCAATCGCTTGCGCGACGCTTTCCCGTTGGTCGGTACGCCTTTGCGGCTGATCTTTCGCGCGCGCGAGCGCAAGGAGCGGTAGAGCTTTCGACCGGTTGGCTCCAGTGCGGCGCTTTCGATACGGATACTCTGTGCGCACTCTTACGACTCTGGCTCTATGGCTTCTCGTGTGGGCCTCGCCACTGGCCGCTTTGACCAAGGGCGACGCTTTTCTCGTCCGTGACATCAACGTCGAGCCGGTGATCTCGTCGTCTCGCCCGCGAGAGTTCCTGACCATCGGCGAGACGACCTACTTCGTAGCGACGATCGGCGCGTCGACCGAGCTGTGGAGGATCGACGGCGACGATACCCGTTCTGTCGCGATCATCGGGCCGGGGTTCGACGCCGACGATCCCGTTTCACTCACCCGCCTGGGCGATTCGTTGTTGTTCGTGGGCTCTCGCCCGGCGGAAGGTCGGGAGCTCTGGCGCAGCGATGGAACTTCGGAGGGCACCGGCACGCTGCTCGACATTACTTCCGGTCCGGTCGGCTCGAACCCGCGGCGCCTGATCGCGGTGGGGGATCGAGTTTTCTTCGCCGCCGACAACGGACTCGACGGCGAGGAGCTGTGGGTGTCGGACGGCACTCCCGCCGGCACACGCATGGTGACCGATCTCGCCGCCGGTCCGGCTGGTTCGTTTCCGGATTCGCTGGTCGCGCTGGACGACGAAGTCATGTTTGTCGCCTCGACCGCCGACACCGGCTTCGAGGTCTGGCTGAGCGACGGGACCGAGGTCGGCACCCGCTTGGTTCGCGATATTCTCGACGGACCAGTCGGTTCGGCTCCGAGCGGTCTGGTGCTGCGCGGAGACGAGGTGTTCTTTTCGGCCGACGACGGCCTCGTCGGCGCAGAGCTGTGGGCGACCGACGGCACCGAGGAAGGGACCCGGTTGGTCGTAGACATTCGCGACGGACCGCTCGGCTCCGACCCGCTGTCTCTCACCCTGGTCGGCGAGCGTCTGTTCTTCTCGGCCGATGACGGGAGCCGCGGCGAGGAGCTCTGGGTCAGTGACGGCACCGGAGCAGGGACGCGCATCGTCGGCGACCTCGTCGCCGGCGACGACGGATCGGTTCCGCTGGTGCTGGCCAGCTTCGGAGAGCTCCTGGTCTTCAGCGCCGACACCGATGACACGGGAAGAGAGCCGTGGCGCAGCGACGGGACCGAGGAGGGCACGTTCCCGCTCGGCGACCTGCTGACGGGGGGTGCCGGTTCGCGACCTTTCGATTTCGTGGAGCTCGGCGATCGGTCGTTTTTCGTCGCCGACGGGCAGGGCTCCGGAGTCGAGTTGTGGTCGACCGATGGCACGGCGGATGGCACTGGGTTGGTCGCCGATATCTGGCCCGGCCCCGACTCGTCGAGCCCTGGCTCCTTGGCGTCGAATGGCGAGGCGCTATTCTTCAACGCCGACGACGGCGCGACCGGTAGCGAGCTTTGGCGCAGCGACGGAACGGAAGCCGGAACGCAGCTGAGCGCGAACCTCGAGTCGGACGTCGGTCTCAGCTCGTCGTTTCCCTCCGGCCTCACCCGCGCCGGCGATCGCTTGTTCTTCGTCGCCGACGACGGTCTGACCGGTGCCGAGCTGTGGACGAGTGACGGCACCGAGCAGGGGACGCGGCTGGTAACGGACCTCAATCCCAACGGCGACGCCTTCGGTGGTTTCGTATCGATTCTACCTTTCGAGGGAGGTGTCGTATTTGGCGCCGACGACGGAGTGACCGGCGAGGAGCTGTGGTTCAGCGACGGTACCGAAGCCGGCACCACGCCGATCGCCGACATCAACCCGGGCCCCGGCGGGTCGCGCCCGGGCAGTCTGACCTTGCACCGAAACGTTCTGTATTTCGTCGCCGACGACGGCGAGTCCGGCAGTGAGATGTGGCGCAGCGACGGTACCGAGGACGGCACCTCGCTACTGCGCGATGTGCGCCCCGGTCCGGTAGGATCCTTCCCGGGATTTCCCGCCAGCGTCGGTGAACAACTCTTCTTCATCGCCGACGACGGCGAGGTCGGGCTGGAGCTCTACGCGAGCGATGGGACGGAGGAGGGGACCCGCCTGGTCGTCGACTTGAACCCCGATGGCGGAGCGTTTCCGGTGCCGGGTTTTCTCTACTTCACGGTGCTCGACGATCGCTTGGTGTTCGGCGCCAACGATGGACAGTTCGGCAACGAGCTGTGGGTCAGTGACGGCACCGAGCAGGGGACCGAACGGATTCGGGACATTTTCCCGGGCGAGCAGAGCTCGTCGCCGAGTTTCTTGCGCAATGTCGACGGGCTGCTGTTCTTCACTGCGGATGACGGCATCCGCGGCCAGGAGCTGTGGGTGAGCGATGGAACGGAAGACGGCACGCGGCGCGCCTCGGATATCAATCGCTTCGGTGATTCTTTCGGGTTCTTTACATTCTTCTTCTCCTTCGCGACGGTCGACCGGACGGTTTTCTTCGCCGCTGACGATCCCGATCTCGGCGTGGAGTTGTGGCGCAGCGATGGGGCGCCGGAGGGGCCGACGCTGGTGCGCGATCTCGCCGAAGGCGACACCAGCTCTTTCCCGGCCTTCTTGACGCCGAGCAGCGGGCGTTCGGTCGTCTTTCAAGCCTGCAACCTCGAAGTCGGCTGTGAGGTATGGGAGAGCGACGGTTCCACCGACGGCACGACCGTCGTGGCCGATCTGGCGGTGGGCGATGGCTCGTCGAGCCCGAGCAACTTCACCGTGATCGGGCCGCTCATTTTCTTCGCAGCGGACGCGGACCAGACCGGTACCGAGCTTTGGGCGATCGAACGAGAGTTCTGTCCCGGGGACTGCGCGGGTGATGGCTCGGTTTCGATTTCCGAGCTGATACGTGCGGTCAATCTCGCGCTCGACGGTGGACCGTTGGATCGCTGTCTCGACGCCGATCTCGACGGCGATGGATTCATCGCGATCAACGAGCTCGTGCGCGGAGTGTTGAGCGCGTTGGACGG
>JANQHZ010000165.1 GCA_028282445.1 Candidatus Binatia bacterium
GCGAGTGGAAGGGTGAATCCCGATGCGGTTTAGGATTGTCTTCCTAGGGACGCCCGACTTCGCCGTCCCGTCGCTACGCGCGCTGATCGACGGCCCCGACGAAGTCGTCGGAGTCGTCTGCCAAGCCGATCGCCCGGCCGGCCGCGGCCAGAAAGTGAGGATGCCCCCGGTCAAAGTCGTGGCCGCAGAGCACGCCGTCCCGGTCGAGCAGCCGACCAAGATCCGCAACCGGGCATTCGAGGACCTGTTGCGTGAGTGGAACCCCGACATCATCGTCGTCGCCGCCTACGGACGAATCCTCCCGACCAACATTCTCGAGCTGCCGCGTCACGGCTGTATCAACGTTCACGCCTCGGTCTTGCCGAAATACCGCGGGGCGGCCCCGATCCAATGGGCAATCGCGCGCGGCGAGCGCGAGACAGGCGTCACCATCATGCAAATGAACGAGGCGATGGACGAAGGCGACGTCCTCTTGCAGCGCGCAACGCCGATCGGCCCCAACGAAACCGCCGCGCAGCTCAGCGAGCGGCTCGCCCAGCTCGGCGCGGAGTCGCTCATCGATGCGCTTGGGGCGCTCGACCGGGGCGAGCTTGTGGCGACACCGCAGGACGACGCGGCCATGACCCTCGCGCCGATGATCGCCAAAGCGGACGGCGAGATCGATTGGGGGATGGACGCCGACGAGATCGCCTGGCGCAGCCGCGGCTTCCACCCCTGGCCCTCGGTCTACACTCACCTCGCCGGCAAGCTTCTCAAGATTCACCGTGCGCAGGCGCGCACCGCCTCGACCGATGCAACACCAGGAACGGTCGCAAATACCGGCGACACCATCGAGGTCGCGACCGGTAAGGGTCTGCTCGCGATCGAAGAGTTGCAGCTCGAAGGGCGCAAGCGGCTGTCCGCGGCGGAGTTCAGCCGCAGCGGCAGCTTGTCGGTAGGAACCCGCCTTGGCCGACCCGCAAAGTGACTCTCGCCGCATCGCCTGGGAGGTCCTACAGGCGGTCGAGGGCGGATCGTACGCGGATGCCGAGCTCGCCAAGCGGCTGCGCGGCAGCGGCCTGGACGAACGCGACCGGGGGCTCGCGACCCAGCTGGTCTACGGGACGCTCGCCTGGCAGGGCTTCGTCGACGATATTCTGGACAAGCTCGGCCGACCGGCTGCGAAGCTCGATCTGCCCGTGCGGGCGCTCATGAGGATGGCACTGTTCCAGATCACCAAGCTCGACCGGATTCCCGACTTCGCCGTGGTCGACACCTCAGTCGAGCTCGCCAAACGCTACAAAGCAGGCCGCGCGGCCGGATTGGTCAACGCCCTCTTGCGCGGCCACCTGCGATCGGCCGAAAGGCCGCGCGGCGAGACCGCGAGTCGCCCGGAGAACCTCGCGACCAGAGGCTCGCATCCCCGGTGGCTGGTGGATCGGTGGATCGACTTGCTCGGCAAAGACGAGGCCGAGCAACTGCTCGCCGCCGACAATCGGCCGGCGCCGACGGTCCTGCGCGTCAACCGGCGCCGAACCAACCGCGAGCAGGCGCTCGAGGTCCTCGAGCGGGCCGGGCATCGCCCCAGGCCGACCCAGTTCAGTCCAGACGGAGTCGAGTGCGATCTGCGTGGCGGCCTCACCGAGATGGCGAGTTTCCGCGACGGATTGGTCAGCGCCCAGGGCGAGGCGTCACAACTGATCGGCCACATGATCCCGACCGACGCCGGCTCGATCCTTGACGCGTGCGCCGCGCCGGGCGGTAAGGCCACGCATCTCGCCGAGCGCACCGGCAGTCGCGTCGTAGCCCTAGACCGATCGCGATCCGGCATTCGCAACGTCGCGCGTCAGGCCAGGCGGCTGGGCGTCGCCGTGGCGCCGATTCTCGCCGACGCGCGCACCCTGCCTTTTCGGGAGACGCGGCGCTTCGACGCCGCACTGGTCGACGCGCCCTGCTCCGGTCTCGGGACACTACGCCAGCATCCCGAAATCCGTTGGCGGCGCACGCCCGAAGACGTCTCCCGCCTCGCCCGCGTGCAGGCGGCAATCCTCGACTCCGTCGCCGACCATGTCGCACCGGGGGGAACCCTGGTCTACGCCACCTGCACCCTGTTGCCCGAAGAAAACGGTCAACGGGTCGAGCGATTCCTTCACGACCACCCCGAGTTCGAGCTCTGCGACCCCCGCCCCGACCTGCCCGAAGCCGCGCGCGAGTTGGTCGCGGACGACTTCTTTCTGCAGACGTGGCCCCACCGCCAAGGCCTCGACGGTTTCTTCGCGGCGAAGATGAGGCGGACGCGAACCTGAGCTTCCGCACTCCACTCACGGCCGGCGTCACGAATGCCTCGCCCTCTCATCGCAAGGCTGGTATCGTCCCGCCCGTGACGAAGATCGCCCCCTCCATCCTCGCTGCCGACTTCAACAAACTCGGTAACGAGATCGCCGCGGTCGAGCGCGCAGGCGCCGACTGGATCCACGTCGACGTGATGGACGGTCACTTCGTGCCCAACATCACGATCGGACCGCCGGTGGTGGAGGCGATCCGCAAGATCACCGATCTCCCGCTCGACGTTCACTTGATGATCACCAACCCCGAGCGCTACATCGGCGAGTTCGCGGACGCCGGTTCGGACCACATCCTCGTCCACCAGGAGACCTGCCCACACCTACATGCAGTCCTTCAGGACATCAGACGAGCCGAAAAGCGCCCCGGCGTGGTATTGAATCCGGCCACACCACTGGCCTCGATCGAGCCCGTGCTACCTGAAATCGACGTGCTGTTGATCATGTCGGTCAATCCGGGCTTCGGCGGGCAGAAGCTGATCCCCTCGACCCTCGACAAGGTTCGCGAGGCCGCCGCGTTGCGGAGCCGACTCGGGCTCGAATTCTCGATCGAGGTCGACGGCGGCGTCAAACCCGCAAACTCCGCCGAAGTGGCGGAGGCTGGAGCCGATGTATTGGTAGTCGGCACCGGGATCTTCAAGACGGACGACTACGCCGCGACCATCGCTACGCTCAAGGGCGACAGAGTCTGAGCGGAACGACGCGAGCCTGGCCCGAGGAGACGGCCGGACGACGCCGGCTCGGTTGCAATTGAATGCCGCCGGGTCTAGTAGTTCCGGCTCTCGACAGCGGTCGAGAGCCACGAGGAAAGCGGGGTGTAGCTCAGCTTGGTAGAGCGCACGCTTCGGGAGCGTGAGGTCGCTGGTTCAAATCCAGTCACCCCGACCATTTCCAACAATTTTCGCGATGCCGCGACGCCTATTGCTCAGCACCCTGATCTGGTCGGCACTGGCCTTCGCCGGTGCCGCTGCGGGGCAGAGTTCCGGTAGCGGCACGGTGCACGGCGCCAGCGCAGTCAACGTTCGGTCGGGACCTGGCCTCGAGCACGCATCGAGCGGCCAACTACGCCGCGGCGCCATCGTGCGGATCGACGAAATCGACGGGAACTGGGCTCGCGTTCGCTACGCCGACGGCGAGGGCTGGGTCTACGCCCGCTTCATCGCCGAGCACACTCCGGCACCGGCGTCCCCGACCCCGACGCCGGGAGCGTCCGCTACCGACGGCGAGATCGCGCCGGACAGCAGCGATGACGAGCTCGCTCCCGCCCCTCCGGTCGAGGCCGTCTTGCCCGAGGAGGTGCGGGGCGAGATCGACCGGATCCTGACCCTTACCGAATCGATCCACCACGAGCTGGAGCGCCAGCGCAACTCTCCGCCCGGACCGGCCGCGGGCGGCGCCAGCGTCGGCTTGCGCATAGGGTTGCTCGGCATCGGCGTCATGATCGGGGTCGTCATCGGCTTATGGTTGGCACGACAACAGGAGCGTAGCGGTCGGTCTCGGGTGCGATTTTGAGGGTACTACGGCCGGCGAGGCGATCATCCGATCGACGAGGACCAGCCGTCGCTCGACAGACGCCCCCGACCCACCCTGCCTATTCAATAGGCAGGGTGCTCAAACAACGAGCACCCGCGCACGGACGGGCACGACGCCGTCGAAAAGCAGCCTAGGTGGGCGAGTCGGCATCACTATTGCTCTGTAATGGAGTCGATTCGGTTCGGCTTCTTTCAGATCTCTTATAGTTGAATGAAGGGGAACCACGCGCGGCGCTCGGGCTTGGGGCCGGCGCGCGTGGGTCGATTCGTTTCGTCCATGGGTCAGACAAAGGGAGGGGATGATATGCGTCTGGGAACTTT
>JANQHZ010000220.1 GCA_028282445.1 Candidatus Binatia bacterium
GAGGCGGTCGACCTCTACAAGGACGGATTCGCTCCGACCATCGTCCTGTGTCGCGAGCCCGAGAATGCCGGGTACCGGGCGCTGCGCGAGCGCGGCGCCGGCTTGCCGCGGATCTACGAGCTCAATCTATCGGTTGCCGCTCAGTTGGGGGTTCCGGCAGAGGCGATGACGGTGCTCGAACGGGCCGCCGGTTCGACCTTCAGCGAAGCTCGCGTGGTGCTGCGATACCTGGCGGAACAAGGGGCGCGTTCGATCCTGCTGGTGACTTCCAAGTACCACACGCGCCGAGCGGGGATGATCTACCGGCATCTCGCGGGGGACTCGATCGAGGTCATCACGCGACCCGCTCGCTCGGACGGTTTCGACCCCCATCTGTGGTGGCGCGACCGCATGAGCATCCGGCGGGTGCTGATCGAGTACCAGAAGCTGCTTCTCTTTCAGCTCTGGGATCGCTGGAAGATCTCTCCGGCTTTGCCGCCGCAGTCGTCGATCACGTAGCGCAGCAGCCAGTCGTCGTCGGCGCCGCTCGGCGGCGGAATCTCTCGGAAGGTGAGGCTGTCGCGCACCGAGGCGAGCATGCCGCGGGCGACATCTTCGAAATCGCGGCTGACCAGCGCGACGATGACGGCCTTCCGTTGGTCGAGAGTTCGGATGACGGCGACGCCTTCGTACGACTCGAAGAGAAACTTCAGAAGCGCGATGTCACGCCGCGCTATTTCGATGAAGATCGGCACCACCCCGGGGCCGGTGTCGGCCGGGTTGTCGTCGGCGCGGCTCACTCTTGATCGTCGCCCGCGTCCGGCTCGTCCGCTTCGGGCGGCTTGGCGTTCACGAAGTAGGCGACGCCGATGCTGACGCCGTAGAGGAACATCATCGGGACCGCCATCAAGAACTGCGATGCGGCGTCGGCGGGTGTGAGAATCGCGGCGATCACGAATACCACGACCACCGCGTAGCGGGCCCATTCGATCATCAGGGTATGCGTGACGATGCCGATGCGGGCGAGGAAGAAGGTGAACACCGGCAGCTCGAAGATGACGCCGAATGCCAGCAGCATTCTCGAGCTGAACGACAGGTACTCGGTGATGCGCAGGGTCGGCGACACGCCGATCGACTGGAACTCGTCGACGAAAAAGGTGAAGGCGACAGGAAAGACGACGTAGAAGCAGAACGACGCGCCGGCGAGAAAAAAGACGGTGGCGAAAAAGACGAAAGGCCGGGCGTATCCCTTCTCGCTCTCGTAGAGGCCCGGGGCGATGAACTGCCAGGCCTGGTAGAAAATCGCCGGGCTGGCCAGAAAGACCGCTGCGATCAGGGAGACCTTGAGCTTGGTGAAGAAGGCCTCGGTGACCCCCGTGCCGATCAGGTCGACGCGGTCGCCGAGCGTCTCGATCAACGGCGCGGTCAGGAAGTCGAAGAGTGCGTTCGCGAATCCGTAGGTGATGCAGAACGCGAGTGCGGTCGACCCGACCGCGTAGACGATTCGCCAGCGCAACTCTTCGAGATGCGCCGTGAGCGGCATCGTTGTTTCTTCGGGAGCCGGCATCGCGGACGGCTATGCGTCTTTCTTCTCGGTCGGGTCCGCGGGCGTCGCCGCCGCTTCCTTTTCGGCTGCGGCCGATTCGCCTCCGGCACCGGGTTTCGACCGGCTTACCGTCCCTTGTGGCGCCGGCGCATCGTCCGTATCGGCCGCCGGCGCGTCGCCTTCGGAGTCTTGCTTCGCGGCTTTGTTGCCGTCGCCGCCCTTGCCGCCGCCTTTTTTCGGTCCGGGCCGGCGCCCTGCGGCGCCTTTCGGGTCGGCCGCGCGCATCGCCTTGCGCGCCTCTTTGTCGATCGCGGTCTGCGCGCTCCTCAACTCCTCGGTGACGTCGGCGGTGGCGCGGCGGAACTCGGCCAGGCCCTTGCCGAGCATCTTGGCGACCTCGGGTAGCTTGGTCGGGCCGAGCACGACGAGCGCGATGACGAGGATTACGAGTAGCTCAGTGACGCCGATTCCAAACATGAGATTCGATTATCGCCGGTTGCTTCGCGATTCGCCAGAGCGGCTGGGACGGTTCGTGAATGGACCGTCTCCGACACGCTTCCGGCGCGCGCCGGGCCCGCTCCATCTGCTTTGATCTTGATGGCATGACCGCTAGAGGAAGGGGGGCAGGCTGTCAACGCGCACACTCGCGCAGGAGGATCGATGATGGAGACCGGTCTGGTTCTGGACGAGCGATACACCGAGCACGACACCGGCCAGGGGCACCCGGAGCGCCCCCAGCGGATCGAAGTGCTGCTGTCGTCGATCGGCCAAGCGCCCGGCTTGCGCCGTCTGGAGCCGCGCTTGGCGACCGCCGAGGAGATTACCCTAATCCATGAGGGCGGGCACTTCGAATCGGTTGCTGGAACGCGCGGCGTTGCGCGTTCGGCGTTCGACGCCGACACGCCCGTTTCGGCAGCGTCCTTCGACACGGCTTGCCTGGCCGCCGGAGGATTGCTGAATCTCATCGACGAGGTCATGGCCGGGCGCGTCCGTAACGGCTTCGCGATGGTTCGCCCGCCCGGCCATCACGCCGAGCGCGACCGCGCCATGGGATTCTGCCTCTTCAATAACATCGCCGTTGGGGCCGCCTATCTGCGTCAGCGCCACGGACTCGAGCGTGTGTTGGTGATGGATTGGGACGTTCACCACGGCAACGGGACGCAACACTCGTTCTACCGCGACCCCGGCGTGCTGTTCCTGTCGACCCACCGCTATCCCTTCTATCCCGGTACCGGCGCCCTCGACGAAGTGGGCAGCGGCGAAGGCGTGGGCTACACGGTCAACATCCCCCTGCCGGGAGGCTTCGGCGATGCCGACTACGAGGCCGCCTTCGAGGCCGTGGTGGCGCCGATCGCGGAGGAGTACGCGCCTCAATTCGTCTTGATCTCGGCCGGCTTCGACCCGCACGCGCGTGACCCGCTCGGCGGGATGGCGGTAACCGAGGCCGGCTTTGCCCGGATGGCGCGAACTCTGCTCGGCGTCGCCGAACGCTGCGCGGGCGGGCGTTGCGTCGCCGTCCTCGAAGGCGGGTACGACCTCGAGGCCATTCGCAACTCGAGTGCTGCAGTACTGTCGCAGCTGATGGGCGCGACGACACCGATCCCGGAAGCGGTCGGCGAGAGTCGTGCTGCTCCGGTGATCGAAGCGGTGCGTCGGGTGCAGCGGGAGTATTGGAAGGGCTAGCTCCGCGCTACGCTGGTGATGGGCGACTCGTGATTGGTGAGTGGCGGCGGCCAATGACCGATCACGGATCGGCGACTGATCAAAAGTCGTTTCTGAGGAATTCGATCGCCGACGGCGGTGCGTCTTCGCGTCCCCCGACCAGCTGGATTGCTTGGATCGAGCCCGGTTGTGGTTCGGAGCCGGCGCGGAAGCACTCGAGCAGCGCCTCTCCGCCGGCGGCGGCACGAACACCGGTCTCGCGGTCGATGTGGACGCACTTGAGGCCTTCGGGCACGACGAACTCGCCGCGCGGTTTACCGCGCACCGCGGTGGTCATGAACTCTTTCCAAATCGGCGCGGCGACGCGGCCGCCGGTGCCGCGAATCGAGCGCTTGTTGTCGAAGCCGACCCATACGACTGTCAGCATCTGTGGGGTGAAGCCGGTAAACCACGCGTCGTGCAGGTCGTTGGTCGTTCCGGTTTTTCCGGCGGTCGGCTGTCCGAGCCCGCGCACGCGTCCGCCGGTACCGCGGCGCACGACGTCCTGCAGCATGCTGGTGACCATGTACGCGGTGGTGGCGGGAATGACCTCGGTCGACTCGACTTCGTGGCTCTGCAGCACCTCGCCGAGGTGGTCGGTAATCTTGGTGATGTAGATCGGCTCGGTGACGAACCCGTCGTTGGCAAACGCGGTGTAGGCGCGGGTGAGCTCGATCGCCGTGACCTCGGCCGACCCCAGCGCCAGAGACAGGTTGCGCTGCAGCGGCCCGCTGAAGCCGAAGCGC
>JANQHZ010000221.1 GCA_028282445.1 Candidatus Binatia bacterium
GCGGCGCTTTGGCCGGCGCGGCCAAGCCGCGCCTTTAGCCTCGCGCGAGCAAACGACCGTCTCAAGCGGGATAAGCAATCGTCTTCGTCTCCAAATACTCGCGGAAACCCTCCACCCCATGCTCGCGCCCTGTCCCACTCTCCTTATACCCCCCAAACGGAGAGTCGGCGCCGAACCACATCCCACCGTTGACCGAGATCGTGCCGGTGCGAATGCGGCGAGCGATCGCCATCGCTCGGTCGAGGTCGGCGCTGCTGACCGCGCCGGAGAGACCGTACTTGGAATTGTTGGCGATGCGAACCGCGTCATCGTCGTCGTCGTACGGAATGACCGCCAACACCGGTCCGAAGATCTCCTCCTGGGCGATGGTGCTGTCGGGATCGACGTCGGCGAAGAGAGTCGGCTCGACGAAGTAGCCCTTGTGCAGATGCGCCGGGCGTCCTCCCCCGACGACCAGCCTCGCCCCTTCCGATTTCGCGGTCTCGATGTAGCCCAAGACGCGCTCGCGCTGGCGCGCATTGATCAACGGCCCCATCAGGTTCTCCATCTGGGTGGGGTCGCCGTACTTCGTGTTGCGGAACGCCTCGGCGAGAATCTCGACGGCCTCGTCGTAACTCCGGCGCGGCACCAGCAAGCGCGTATTGATCGCGCACCCCTGGCCGGAATGAGTGCACACGCCCATGACCGCCCCGGGCAGCGTGCTCGCCAGGTCGGCATCGTCGAGGACGATGAAGGCGGATTTGCCCCCGAGCTCGAGAAACACCTTCTTGACGTTGTCGGCGCCGCGCCGAGCAATGTGCTTTCCGACCGCGGTCGAGCCGGTGAAGCTGACCATGTCGACACGGTGATCGCCGGTGAGCACGTCGCCGACTTCGGCCGGGTGGGATGCCGTCAGTACGTTCAATACGCCGGCCGGCACGTCCGTCCGTTCCGCGATCAGCTTGCCGATGTAGGTCGCCGACCAGGGGGTGTCCGGTGCCGCCTTGAGGACGACCGTGTTGCCCGCCATCAGCGCCGGCACCACTTTCGCGAGATTGAGCATGAAGGGGAAGTTCCAGGGCGTGATCGCCGCCACCACCCCAACCGGCTCGTGCACGACGCGTCGATGGCTCTTCATGCCGAAGAAATCGCTGATCGGAAGCTCGCGCTCCCACTCGTAGTCGACCGCCGCGCCGATCTCCCAGGTTATGTCGTCGATGCAGGTATCCTGCTGCACGGCATAGGTGAGTCCGATCGGCGCCCCGACCTCGCCGATGATTTGCGGGCGCAGCACTTCCCGTGTCTCCTGAAGCGCGGCTTGCAGCTGCTCGACGCACTTGCGGCGGAATGCGAGGTCGGTCGACCAGTTGGTTTCATCGAACGCCCGCCGCGCCGCGGCGATCGCTCGGTCCGCGTCGTCGGCCGTCGCGTCCGCGGCTTGGCCGATGACCTCCTCGGTCGCCGGGTTCACATTGTCGTACACTCGACCGCCGCCGGCCTCGACCAGCTCGCCGTCGATCAATAACCGCTCTTCGACACCGTTCAATGACATCCCCTTTTCCTAGCGGAATCCGGAGGCTGCAAAAAGAACCGCCGCCGGAGCGGTCCACTTGCGCGTCACTCTCTCCTGCAAGGGGCCGTCGACGAATGACCGCAACCGCTTCGCGAATGACCTCCCCCTTTGAAAAAGGGGGAGCGCGGGGGATTTGTCGGAAGGGGGATCTCAAAATCCCCCCGAACCCCCTTTTTCAAAGGGGGGCAACGTAGTGACGTTAGAATCCACAGCCCCTGCCAGGGGAACGCTGTGCTGTGTTGCGAGCGGGAGTCCCGCCGTAAATGAAGCCGCGACCGATTCACCCGCGGTCGCGGAGGGTCAATATCCCTCCAACTACGGTGCAGACGACGGCACCGCCGACGATTGCGATCGACACTCCAATGGCGTTCGCGATCTCCCCCATCATCAGCGCGCCGACCGGAAAGAGTCCGCCCCAGGCGACGAAGAACAGACTCATGACGCGACCGCGCTTGGAGTCGTCGACGACCTCCTGGATGAGAGTCTGCAGGCTGGTCATGACCGAGAAGTAGAAAAAGCCCACGACCGCCTCGGCGATCATCGCCCACACCAGGTTGGGCGACAGAGCGAAGCCGATGAGAGCGAGCCCGTACAGAAAGAGGCGCAGAGTCGAGCGACGTAGCTTCGGTTTGCCCTCGACCCCGGTGGCCAGCGCACCGATCGTGGCGCCGACCCCCGTGCTGGCGAAGATCAGCGGAAACGCCTCGCGGCTGCCCAGCATCTCTTCCGCGAAGCTGGGAATCAGCGCGGTGTGGGCGACGCCAAACACCGAGAGAACGGACGCGGTCATAAGCGCGTGCATCGCGGGATACCGCTCCCTCGCGTGCAGCAAGCCGGTCCACATGCGTTCGAGCACACCGGCGCTACCGGCTTCGCGATCGTAGTCCGGAACCCGGATCGCGTAGATGAATCCGGCCGCCACCACACTGGCGACGGCGAAGATGACAAACGACGATGTATAGCGGCCGGTAGCGATGAGCGGTGCGGCCAGGGCGGGCCCGAGCACACGGGTCAGGTTGTTCGCCGTCGATTGCACCGAGATCGCGCTCGCAAGATCGTCGGTGTCGACGATGTTCGCCGCCACTGCGCTCGATGCCGGTCCGGCGAAAGAAAAAGAAACACCACAAACGAAAGCCAGCGCCATCGTCGAGTACGGACCGAGCGATTCACTGTGCGCCAACAGCGCCAGGACCGCGCTGGTCGCTGCAACCGCCAGGTAGCAGACGATCAGCATCCAGCGGCGGTCCAAGCGGTCGGCGACGACGCCGGCGACGGGCGCGAACAGCAACGCCGGCGAGAACAGCGCGAAGAAGAGGCGGCCGACCCACGACGGATCGTTGTCGGTGAGGCCGACCATCACGCCCTGCAGGGCGAGGTTGGCAAGCCAGAACCCCAGCTGGTTGCAGACGAATGCGTAGAAATAGAGCCGGTAGCTGCGATGCCTCAGCGCCCGAAACGCGCCGAAGCCGGCATGCCTCAAGCGGGCGAGAATCGGTGGCCGCTGTTCACTCATGGGGGGTAAGGGGCGCACCGTCTGGTGCCCTCGACCGACCGCCGCCGTTTCCGCGTACCGGATGTATCCGGCGCGCGAGCCGGCTCACGGCATACCGAGAACCGTAATCCCGCACGCCTGCGGAGCGCCGCCGATGTTGTGGCTCAGCGCCGTCGTCGCGTTGGCGACCTGGCGCGGCCCGGCTTGGCCACGCAGCTGCAGGACGTTCTCATAGATCATCCGAACTCCGGTGGCGCCGGTCGGATGTCCGAAGGTCTTCAGCCCGCCGTCGGTGTTGACCGGAAGCTCACCGCCGAGCTCGAAAGTGCCGGATGCGATATGTTCTTTCGCGGATCCCTTCTCGATCAGGCCGAGGTCCTCGTAGGTCAGAAGCTCGGTCAGGGTGAAACAATCGTGCACCTGAGCGACGTCGATCTCGTCGAAGGGATTGCCGATGCCGGCCAGCTCGTAGGCCTGGCGGGCGGCGTACTCGGTCGGCTTCCAGCGCAGAAAATCGAAGTCGGGATCGGTCTGTGGGTTCTCTCCGAGCGCGATCGCCACCGAGCGTACGAGGACGTAGTCGTCTCGAAAACCGGACGCCTTGTCGGCGCGCGTGACGATCGCAGCGGACGCGCCATCGGATTGAGCGGCGCAGTCGTAGAGCCCGAACGGCCACGAGATCATCCTGGCGTTGAGTGCGTCGTCGACGGTGATCTCGCGCTTGAGCATCGAATTGGGCGCGAGCGTGCCGTTGTGGTGGTTCTTCACCGCGATCTTGGCGAGGTCGCCGCGATCGGCGCCGAAGGTATCGAAGTAGCGCGCGGCGCACAGCGAAAACCAACCGGCCGGGGTGGCGGGGAGACCGCGCACCCGGTCGAAGGCGACCGAAGGACCGGAGACGCCGCGATCCTTCGGCTTGTCGTAGCCCAGCACCAGCACGGTGTCGTAGACTCCAGCAGCGACGCCGAATACGCCGAAGCGAAACGCGTCGGTTCCCGTCGCGCAGTAGTTCTGCACGTGCGAGATGGGCCGGTCGTACAGCCGCAAGGCGTCGGCCACTTCGCCGGTCGAGAAGTTCGGGTAGACGACCCCGCAAAACACCGCCTCGATCTGCTTCTGCGGGTCGTCGATGCCGGCGTCCTCGTACGCCTGGTACGCCGCCTCGACCATCATGTCTTCGCGCGACTTGTCCCAGTTCTCGCCGAACTTGCAACAGCCGACGCCGACGATCGCGGTCTTGTCTCTCATACGCGGGACTCCCGACCAGGCTCGCTCATGCTTCCACCGGCACGGCTTTCCAAAAATAGTTGCCGCGGCCGCCGGCCTCGTGGATCTTGCGGAACATGAAGCGCACCGGCAGCTCGAGCCGGACCCTGTCGGGCGCAACGTCGGCGAGCTGGATGTGCAAACGGCATCCATCGACGTCGGTCACGGTCATGATCGTCGGCGGCTCCGGCGTCGGGAAGAAGTAGTCGAAGGTATACGCCAGCACCGCCCCGGTCCTGTCCGACAGCCGATAAGCCCTCCAACGATCGCGGGCGTGGCACTTGTAGCAAACGTGGGGCTTGGGAAAGTGCACCTGGCCGCAGCTCTCGCAAGCCGCGCCGACCAACCCGATGTCCGCATCACGCTCGCGCATGCGTACGGTCGCCGCCAAACCCGGACCGGCGGCAGCTTCCCACTCTTTCTTGTCGAGACCGCGTGATCGCAGATAGCTGTCGTACGACCGCAACGACCGCCGGCGCTCGAGCTGGGCGGAAACACCGGCCCGGTGTTGGGCCACGGTGTCGTCGCCGAGCGCGCTGAAGGCAAACGCCTCCGCCCCATCGCCGTAGCCGGCGAGCAGGATGCGATCCCCGGCAGCCGCCGACTCTAGGGCCGCGCAGAGCAGCAACGGCGCGAACGCCGCCCCGCAATTGCCGACCCGCCCGAACATGGTGTCCTGTACCCGATCGGCCGGCGCGCCGATCTTCCGCGTTACGGTCGCGTGACTGCGCGCGTCGTGGGCGTAGATCGCGATCTTGGCGAACGCGTCGACACCGACATCGACCTTCTCGAGCAAGTCCCGCACGGCCGCCGACACCGACGGCACGTACCCCTTTTCGACGACGAAGCGAGCCTCCCACGAATGCACGAAGTCGTCGGCGTCCGAGCGCCAAACGTCTTGCATCTCGTTGGCCACCGCGCTCGATGCCTCGAGCGTCGCCAGCGCCCCATCTTCGGTAACCAGGAAGGCCGCCGCCGCGTCGCCCAGATTGCTCTCCATCGGAGTGCGCGGCGCCGCCATACGGCAATCGCTCGCGACCACCAGAACGCACTTCGCCGCCCCTGCCGCGACCGCGCGCAGAGCGCCCTTGAGGGCGTCGGTTCCGGCGCGCAGCGAACCGGTGTAGTCGGCGGTCTCGACATCGCGACGGAGGCCGAGAGCGGTGGCGATGACGACGGCGCCCTGCTTTTCCCGCATCGGATAGGTCGTGGACGCGAACATCACCGAATCGACCCGCTCTCGATCAAACTCCGACAGGCAGTCGACCGCGGCCGCCACCGCCATCGTGACACTGTCCTCGTCGTAGTACGCGACCGCCTTTTCGGGACTGCCGTCCTTGGCCGGGCGTCCGTGGATCAACCCGAGCGGCAGCCTGGTCATCGGGATATAGGCGCCCGTAGATGCGATTCCGGCCATCCCTTTACGCCGTACCGCGATCAAGGCTCTACAACAAGCTTGCCGATCGCGCGTCGACTCTCGATCCGGATCAGGGCCTCGGCGGCCTGACCGAGAGGATAGCGCTCGCTGATGCGCGGCCGCAACCGACCGTCGGCCAGCATCGCAAGCGCGTCACGCTCGAGCTCGGCAAGCGCCTGCGGCTCCTTGGTCGCAAACGGCGCTATGTTGAAGGAGCGAATCTCCGCCCCTTTGAGCAGCGGAAGATTGAGCGCGATCTTGGCGATCTCGCCGGACGCGAAGCCGACGACCACGAAGCGGCCCTTCCAACCGGTCGCCCGAAACGCCGCTTCCGACAACGCACCCCCGACCGGATCGATCACGACGTCCGCCCCGCGGCCGTCGGTCAGCTGCTTGATGCGGTCTTTCAGCGACTCCCTGGAGTAGTCGACCGTCTCCGCGGCGCCCTCTTCTCGGCACACCACAAGCTTCTCGTCGCTCGACGCCGCGGCGATCACACGCGCACCCAACGCGGTCGCAATTTGCACGGCGGCGAGCCCGACGCCGCCCGCCGCGCCCAGAACGACCACCGTCTCACCGGGCTTGACCTCGCCAGCGTACACCAACGCGCCGTAGGAGGTGCTGAACGCAACGAAGAAGGATGCCGCCGCGGCATAATCCACACCCGCCGGAATCGATTTCAGTGCGGTAGCAGGCATTGTGATGCGCTCCGCGAAGCCGCCGACGAAGGCCATCCCGAAGACGCGATCGCCGACCGCGAAGGAGTCGACTCCGTCGCCGACTTCGCTGATCACGCCGGCGATCTCGCTTCCCGGAATGAACGGTACGGGAGCCGACACCTGATACATATCGCGCGCCAGCAGGGAGTCGGTGAAGTTGACCGCCGCCGCGCGCACGTCGACGACGACATGGCCCGCACCCGCAATCGGATCGTCGACTTCGCGAACCCGTATCGCAGCGGGATCGTTGTAGCGTTCACAAACCAGGGCCTTCATGGACGAGAATACTAGCCACAGATGAACACAGATAAACACAGATGTTCGATGCCGACTTCACCGAACAGTCCCCCGTACCAACGGGGGCCGATCTTGTCGCAATGGAGGCTCAGGCTCAGGCGGAGGCGAGGCTGAGGGCGGTGATCGCGCGGAGCGCGAAGCTATTGCCGTGCCCGAAGCATCCCTACCAGCCTCAGCCTCAGCCTCGCCTCCGCCTGAGCCTTCATGAGCTTGCGCCGCGCATTTCTTGGCTTTCGAACTCAAACTCTCCTCCACGCTCAAATCCCATCTGTGTTGATCTGTGTTCATCTGTGGCTAAAAACCCCTTCGGAGGAGTTCGCATGACAGACGAAATTCAACCGGCAAAACCCGGCGTGACGAAGCTTGGCTGGATCGGTCTCGGCGTCATGGGATCGAGCATGTGTCGACACCTGATCGATGCGGGCTTCGCCATGACGGTGTTCACGCGCACCCGTTCGAAAGCCGAACCGCTCCTCGCCACCGGAGCGACCTGGGCCGACAGTCCACGCGCGGTCGCCGCGTCCTCCGATGTCGTGTTCAGCATCGTCGGCTACCCACACGACGTGAGCGAGGTCATCCTGGCGGAGAACGGCGCCCTCGCAGGTTGCCGCGCCGGCGCGATCCTCGTCGATATGACCACCAGCCGCCCGTCGCTTGCGGTCGAGATCGCCGAGCGCGCGGCGCGGGTCGGCGTTCACAGCGTCGACGCGCCGGTATCGGGCGGCGACATCGGCGCACGCGAAGCGAAGCTGTCGATCATGATCGGCGGCGATGCCGACGTCGTATCGGCCCTCGACCGCTGCTGGAGCGCCCTCGGCAAAACGGCCGTGCGACAAGGAGGCCCGGGAGCGGGCCAGCACACCAAAATGGTCAACCAGACCCTGATCGCCACCACCATGATCGGCGTCTGCGAAGCCTTGCTCTACGCCCACAAGGCGGGCCTCGATCTGGAGACGGTGCTCGAGTCCGTATCATCCGGCGCGGCGGGCAGTTTCTCACTCTCCAACCTGGCTCCCCGAATTCTCAAAAATGACTTCAATCCAGGGTTTTACGTCGACCACTTCATAAAAGACATGAGCATCGCGCTGGGCGAGGCCGAGCGCATGCAACTCGCCCTCCCCGGCCTCGCCCTCGCCAAGCAGCTCTACACCGCCCTCAAAGCCCAGGGCCACGGCCGCTCCGGAACCCAAGCCCTCCACCTCGCCCTCGCTTCGCTCTCCAACGTGAATTGGGAGGCGGATCGAGCGTCCATCCATCCCGATGGGCGGGCAAGTAGATCGTCGTGAGAGGCGGAGACTGCGGCTACGAGACTACGACTACAGACGGCCCGCCGCCTATTTCCTCACCGTAGTCACTCAGGATCGACGATGCCTCTTCGGGAACGTCGTCGACGGCGAAATGCACTGCAACGAGCTCGGCCGCGTCGTCGCAGAATGCTGGGCCGAAGTTCCGAACCACTTCGCCCACGCGACGCTGGACGATTGGATCGTGATGCCGAACCACTTTCACGCGATCGTGGTCCTGAGTTCCTCCCGTGTAGGGGCGAGGCATGCCTCGCCCGCATCCGGCGATGTTCCCGACCCAAGGAAAGGCGCGCTGGGCGCCATCGTCGGGTCGTTCAAGGCCGCTGCCTCGAGGCGGATACACCTAATGCAGCCGAACTTGGGCAAGCGCATCTGGCAACGCGGCTACTACGACCACATCATCCGCAACGAAAGGTCCCTCGAGGAGATTCGTCGCTACATCGAGTGTAACCCAGGACGCTGGGCCGAAGATCCGGAAAATCCCGCAAACGTCCGCAGCCAGTGACCGGGCGAGGCATGCCTCGCCCCTACAACTCCATGCACCCTCCCCGCTTCACTGTAGGGGCGACGCATGCGTCGCCCGCTTGTCGGGCGGATCCCCCGTCAGATGTAGGAACCCGTCGGGCGACAGGGCGGTCGAGGCATCCCCCTTCGCCAGGCTTCGGAGGACAGGTTGCCTCGCCCCTACAAGTCCATGCGCTCCCCCGTGTTTCACTGTAGGGGCGACGCATGCGTCGACCGCTTGCCGGGCGGATCCCCCCGTCAGAGGTAGGAAGGCGTTGGTCGACAGGGCGGGCGAGGCATGCCTCGCCCCTACAACTCCATCCACCCTCCCCGGCTCACTGTAGGGGCGACGCATGCGTCGCCCGCTTGCCGGGCGGATCCCCCCGTCAGAGGTAGGAAGGCGTTGGTCGACAGGGCGGTCGAGGCATGCCTCGCCCCTACAAGTAAATGCGCCCTCCCCGTTTCACTTTAGGGGCGACGCATGCGTCGCCCGCTTGCTGGGCGGATCCCCGCTTCAGATGTAGGAACGCTTTGGTCGACCGGGCGGGCGAGGCATGCCTCGCCCCTACAAGTGAATGCACCCTTCCCGTTTCACGGGGCGACGCGTGCGTCGACCGCTTGCCGGGCGGATCCCCGCTTCAGATGTAGGAACGCGTTGGTCGACGGGGGAGAATCGGCCGGCGTTACAATCTTCGTTCGACGACGTAGAACAGGCAATCCTGTCGGGCGATGACCGGGTCGGTGGTCATCATGATTGGGATCCAGGAACCGCGCGAGCGCAGGCGGCCCGACTCGTCGATTGCAAATAGGTTCCGCGAACGATCGTCGCCGCCGGAGTCGGTCGCCTCGAGCGGCCAGCCTGCCCTCGGTGCGACCCAACCGAGCACGGTGTCGTCCTCGATGAGTTGAAAATTGTGGCGATCGATATCGTGACTGATGGTGAGATCGACGTCGGGGTTGCGGGCGTCGCTCATGGTCAGCTCGATGCCGTCGAGGGCGCGCACCCGCACCATCGACTCCAGAATCTCGATGTCGTCGATCGGTGCATCCGAATCGGCGATCGAATCGAGCCGCATCAACCGAGAGATCCCGTGGTAGGCGGTCTCGGCCGCCGCGGGGTCGCCCGATCGACCGCACTCGACGGTGACACACGGCGCCACGTCGATCGCCTCCATGATCGATCCGATGCGAAGATCGCTGTGAATGAAGCGTCGCGCAAAGATGGCGGCCACTCCCAAGCGCTGCGCCTCGATCTCGGTGCCGATCGCGTAGGGCGGGTTGTGCCCGGTGTTGTTGTGGATGTCGACGACGCACTCCGGCGACGCCTGGACGATCGCCGCAAGAATCTCCTTGGCGACCTTGCCCGGTCGATCGTCGAACGGACCCAGGAAACACCGATTCAGATCGCGCGCACCGGGCAACATGCGGTAGGAGAAACGCGGCTCGCTGAGCGCTGTTCGAACCGATGCCACGATGAACAGCGCATCGACGGCAGGCTCGATGCCCTCGCGCAACCAGCGGTGAACCGCCTCACTGCCCGACGGCTCGTTGCCGTGCAAAAGAGTCACCACCGCCCGGCAGCGCGACGGATCGCGACCCGTAACCCGGATCGCGGTCGGCCCCTGCAGTCGTTCGAGCATCTCCTCCGCTGTCGCCCCGAGCTCGGACGGCAGCGGATTCGACAGGAAACGCAACTCGTCGTCCGCCCTCACGCGCGCTCCCACTCGCCCACGGGAGTCCCGGCCTTCATCCGCTCCATGTACATCAGCAACATCTTCCCCAAAGACGCTTGCCGGCTCGCCGACCGCTCGAGCTTCGCCAACGTATCTCGCTGCCACTGCGCGCCGGTCTGAGCCGAATGCACCCGCTGCTCGATGATGCTCAGGTACGTATCGATCTCCGCGGTCTCGACGCCGCCTGCCGCCAATCCGCGGCGGGCGATCGGCAGCAGCTCGAGAATCAGATCGGCGGCGCGGTGGGCGATCGGCGAGGGCGACTCCGGCGCCGGCCACAACAGGATCGAATCCAATCCGTCGCGCGCGGCCCGGTAGAAGTTGTCGTGCACCAGTCGAAACGGAATCGCCGGAATCAGAGCATCGACGTTCTCGCGCAGCCCCAAGGCCAGCCCCAACACGAAGGCGGCGTTCGCCGCCATGTCGGCCACCGTCGGACCGGTCGGGAGAGCGCGGATCTCGATACGCAGATGCCCGCCGTCGCAAGCATCGTACACCGCGCGGTTCCAGCTCCACACCGTCCCGTGGTGCAGCTTGAGCTCGCCCAGCTCGGGAACGCCCCCGGCCGCAACCACGGCGCCCGCGTCCTCCCCGCTCACCACCGGCAACAACGGGCTGTGCAGCGCAACGCTCTCCTCGAACAACTCCCTCGCGCCCTCCCGTACCCAACCGTGACCGAAAGAAACCCGGGCCGGCCGCCATCCCGAGCCTTCCATACGGTAGTCGACGGCACGGCCGAACAACGCCACCCGGGTTTCCCGCCACAACAAACGCGAGAGGAAGATCGGCGAATTCGAAGACGCCGCCAATACCGGCGCCGCGGCGAGCTGGGCGGCGTTGAAGGTACGCGCAAACTCCCCGGGGGCAACCCGGAGGTGGAGCTGTAGCGAAGTGTTCGCCCCCTCCATCGTGACATCGTCGCACTCCACCTCGATCGACTCTTCGCCTTCGATCTCGATGTGGAAGGCAGCCGTACGCAACCGTCGCAAGCCGTTCGACAACGCCTTGAAACGCGCCGACTCGGTCATCGATTTCGATTGCAGATCCTCCGACCGCAAGGTCGGCAAGATTCCGATCAACGCCACCGCTCCACCGTGTACGGCCGCAACCGCGTCGACGTGACTCATGGCGGCGCGCAACTCCCCGGCGAGCGCCGAGAACGGGCGCCCGGCCAGCGCGACCGGGGTGGCGTTGTACTCGAGGTTGAAGCGGTCGATCTCGAGGGCGAGGTTCGGATCGAGAGCGTCGCGGATCACCGCCCGATTGATCGGACACGGGTTGCCGTCGGAGTCGACCATGGCAAATTCCATCTCGGCTCCAATGGTCGGATCGCCTTCGCCGAATCCCGGTCGCGCCAGCAATTGGCCGAGCGCGTCGAGATTCGTCCGCAATTTGCGATCGAATGCCTCGAAGTCAGGCTCTTCGAACTCGGTGCGATCGATTTCCAGACCCATGTTCGCTCAGCGCCCTGCTTTCATTCGATGCCCATCGAAGCACGATACGAGCTGAACCGCAGCAAGCTCGCGCGACGCCGAGGGGCGCGGTCGCACCACTCAAGCATTTCCCGCCTCGCCTTCGGCCCCCGCGATCTCGGCCAGCTTGCCGGCCTGGACGGCGTCGAGCTCGCCCGCCCGGTACAGCCAAACGATCGCATCGCGCAGCGTTTCGCGCGCTGGGCGGAACTCCATCCCCAGCTCGCGCAGCGTGTCGGCGCTGTCGCAGGGGACGGACAGGGTGACGAACTCCGCGGCCTCGCTGGTCAATGGGTAGTCGAAGGACGGAAAGACGGACTTCACGAAATCCACGGCTTGGCCGATGCCACGGATCAAGGCGGGAGGCGCCGGAATCCGCCGCACCTTCCGCCCGGTCAGCTCCTCGCAAAGGTCGGCCTCGTCCATCCACGGCAGGAAGTTCCCCCCGCACATATAGCGTTTGGGACCGCGCCCCGGGACGCAGGCGCGAACCACCATCTCGGCCACGTCGCGTACGTCGACCAGCGGCATCCCGCCCGTCGTCTTGAACCAGCTCACCCGAATCCGGTCGCGCAACCCCTTGGTAGCCTCGGTCGGTCCGGGGTCCATCGGTCCGTGGACACCCCCCGGATACAGGGTAACGACGTTGTGCCCGGCGGATTGTTTCTCGCGCGCGTAGCGCTCGCCTTCCGACTTCGACTGCCCGTACATCGTCTTCATCTCGACGATCGGGTCGTGGACCGTGATCACATCGCCTGGCGGAGGAAACATCGCGGCGATCGTCGAGATATAGACGATCGGATCGAGGCCTCGCTCGATCGAGCCGTCGATCATATTGCGCATGCCGTCGACATTGGCCTCGCGGGCGCGCTCGTCGCCGTAGAACAACGCGGCGGCATGCACGGCGCCGTCGCAGCCGTCCAGCAAACGACCGACCGCATCCGGATCGACCATGTCGCCGACGACGGTCTCGACAGGCCAGATGCCGTGCGGCTTCAGCACGCGTTCGGCCTTGTCGCGACTGCGCACCAACAGCACCAACTCGTGCCCGGCGCGGCGCATCGCCGCCGCGATGTGCGAGCCGAGGAATCCGGTCGCCCCGGTGAGCGCGACTCTCATACGAGCGGGCCCCGATCTCGCCGCGCGCTATTCGAGACCCATCAGAGCCGCCACTCCGAATCGGTGACCGGCCGTGAATCCGCCGTCCACCGGTAGAGCGTGCCCGGTAACGAAGGACGACTCGTCGGAGGCGAGAAAGAGCGCGGCGTTGGCGATCTCCTCCGGCTTGCCGAAGCGACCGAGCTGGTGGGCGTCCTCGATTCGCGCCTTGACCTCTTCGAGCCCGCCCATACTCCACACCGCGTCGAACATCGGCGTCTCGATGAATCCCGGGCAGACGGCGTTCACCCGGATGCCCTTGCGGGCGTAGTCCATCGCCATGTTGCGGGTCAGCAGTACGACGGCACCTTTCGAGGCATTGTAAGCGCTGCCGCCTTCGCACCCCTGCAGCCCCTCGATGCTGGCGATGTTGATGATGCTCCCCGAGCCCTGTTCCAGCATCACCCGCAGCGCATGGCGACACGGTATGAAGGTGCCGGTGAGATTGATTCCAATGACCCGCTCGAACTCCGCCGGCTCCATTTCGTGCACCGCGCCACCGCCGGGCGTTCCGGCCGAGTTGAGTAAGATATCGACGCTTCCCATTTCCTCGCGGACACGTGCCACGATCTCGCCGATGCGCGCGTCGTCGCGCACGTCGGCGACCTCGAACAAATGCGATGGCGCCACCCGACACGCTTCCCGCCACCGGTCGTCGCCGTTCTCATTGAGATCGAGCCCCGCCACCGACGCGCCCTCCTGCGCGAAGCGCAGCGCGCAAGCGGAACCGATCCCCGACGCCGCCCCGGTCACCACCGCGACCTTCCCTTCCAAACGCTTCATTGTACCTCCTTAAGAGCCCTGCTCGTGCCCCTGCCCACGCCCTTGCCCCGCGAACGGGAAGGGATCATCCATGCCCCACCCTCCCCGGCTCCGACCAGAATCCGCCCGCTAATCGCGAAACTCGCTCACCACGTCCTCGGCAAATGCCTGCACCTCGTCGAGGTCGTACGGCGCCAGCAACATGAAGATGAAGTGAGTCACTCCGGCGCGCTCGTAGCGCTCGACGGTGTCGAGACACTCCTGCTTGCTGCCCAGCATGATCGCTTCCCGCGCTTTCTCCGGGGTCGTCTCGAGCATGCCGGCGGTAACGGTGCACAGGAAGTCCGACTTCTCCTGGGACGCCTTGTAACCGAGCGGCATCATCACGGTATTCTCGATCACCGACGTGTCGCGGCCGACCGCCTCTCCATGCCTTCGGGTGATCTCGATGAGGTCCGCCATCTCGTCAGGCGTCTTGTTGGCGTTCCACATATCCGCGTATTGCGCGACCAGCCGGAGCAAGACCTTCTTGCCGGTGCCCCCCATCATGATCGGCGGGTGCGGGCTCTGCAGCGGCTTGGGAACACACATCGCGTCTTTCACCTGGTAGTGCTTGCCGTCGAGGGTGAATTTGTCCTCTTCGAACATGCCTTTCAGAATCCGGCACGACTCCTCGAGCGCCTCGAGTCGCCCCCGCACCGTTTTGAAGTCGATGCCGAGGCTTTCGTGCTCGTACTCGAACCATCCCGAACCGATACCCAGGTTGAGCCGTCCACCGCTGATGTGATCGACCGTGGTCGCCGATTTGGCGAGGATGCAGGGGTTTCGGTAGGTATTGCCGTTGACCAGGTGTCCGATGCGGGCCCACTTGGTCGATTGCGCAAGCGCCCCGATCAGCGACCACGCCTCCAGGCACGGACCGTCCGGCTCGGTGAAGATCGGGTAGAAGTGATCGTAAGCCCAAAGAGAGTCGTAACCGAGCGCGTCGGCTTTGATCCAAACCTCCTCGATCTGCTGCCAAGCTGCGCCCTGCTGACCGGTCTGTATTCCAAATCGAATCGGATGCGTCATCGTCGAACCTTTTCGCCGTCGTTGGTGGGAGATCCCTCCAAATGAACACGGATGTCCTCCGATCGCCAACCCGCGCCCGCCTGGTGTTGGTTCAATCCGGTTCCCAAATGCCGAAAACGACGGTCGCTCCGGTAGGGGCTGTCGATTTTCTCATCGCAAAGTTCACG
>JANQHZ010000226.1 GCA_028282445.1 Candidatus Binatia bacterium
CTGGGTTATCATTGGTTAGCCCCCGTGCGCGCTGGCGCGCTCCGATGGGCTCGGCCGGTCGAGCAAAGCTCACCCGGTCTCCTCGTCTCGGCTCACCAAGGTAGTACGCGCCAGAAGGGACTCGAACCCCTGACCCGCGGCTTAGAAGGCCGCTGGGTTATCATTGGTTAGCCCCCGTGCGCGCTGGCGCGCTCCGATGGGCTCGGCCGGTCGAGCAAAGCTCACCCGGCCTCCTTACCTCAACCCCGTGCCCGAGAGTGCTCCATCGCGATAGCAAGGAGGCAGTGCGGGCTCGGCCCGCACTGACAAGTCCACCGGAGCGCGAAGCGCGGACGGGGACATTCCTGAAGGGAGGTACGCGCCAGAAGGGACTCGAACCCCTGACCCGCGGCTTAGAAGGCCGCTGCTCTATCCAGCTGAGCTACTGGCGCCGACTTTCGTTGCTGAATCGGGGCGAGCCGATTCGAACGGCCGACCCCCTGTTCCCAAAACAGGTGCGCTACCAGGCTGCGCCACGCCCCGAATGGTTTCGCGAGTAACAAAGGGGGGAATCTAAAGCAACTGACAACCGTGTGGCGTGGCCGCGCGGTCGATCTGATGGGCGCGGCCTCTACCCGTTCGCTGCCAGGAACGACTCCAGGGTGTCGCGGATGTCGGCGCAGGCGGCGGCGCGATGACTGACCTGTTGCTTTCGAGCCGAGGGGAGCTCGGCGAAGGTCGCGTCTTCGGGAGGGTAGTAGAAGACCGGATCGTAACCGAAGCCGCCCTCGCCATGGCCGCGCTGCGCAATTGACCCTTCGCAGGTACCCTCGCCGACCAGCTCGCGCCCGTCGGGGGTGGCGACGACGATGGTGCAGCGGAAGCGAGCGGAACGCTCGGCGTCCGGCGTTTCGGTCAGGCGCGACAGTAGCAGGGCGGTGTTGTCGGCATCGCCCTTGCCGACCCCGTTGTCCTCGGCGAAGCGCGCCGAGCGCACGCCGGGCAGCCCCGCGAGGGCGTCGACCTCGAGCCCGGAGTCGTCGGCCAGTGCCGGCAGCCCCGTATGCGCGGCTGCAGCCCGCGCTTTCAACCGGGCGTTGTCGAGGTAGGTCTCGCCGGTTTCGTCGACGGCCGGCATGTCGGGAAAGCTGGTGAGACCGACCAACTCGACGCCCTCCAGGTCGAGCAGCGACGACAGCTCGCGTACCTTGCCCGGGTTGCCGGTCGCCACCACCAAACGCATCGTTCCGCCCGCTTCTAATCCTCGAGCCCGGCCGCGATTGCCGATTCCTGAGCGTCGGTCAGCCGGCCGATGGCGTCGGTCGCCAGGGAGATCATCTTGGTCATCTCTGCGGCGCTGAAGGGTTCCGCTTCCGCCGTGCCCTGGACTTCGACGAAACGGCCGTCGCCGGTCATGACGACGTTCATGTCGACGTCGGCGCGACTGTCTTCGTGGTAGCAGAGGTCGAGCAGAACCTCGCCCTCGACGACACCGACGCTGATCGCGGCGACCGACGACCGCCGCGGGTCGGCCTCGAGCTGACCGTCGCGGCGAAGGCGGGCAATTGCGAGCGAGAGCGCGACATAGGCGCCGGTAATCGACGCCGTGCGAGTGCCGCCGTCGGCCTGAATGACGTCGCAATCGAGCCAGATGGTGCGCGGTCCAAGGCGATCGAGATCGACGACCGCCCGCATGCTACGACCGACCAGGCGCTGGATCTCCTGGGTTCGTCCCCCAGCACGCCGCGCGATGCGGGATGATCCGGAGCCGGGCAGCATTCCGTATTCGGCGGTCAACCAGCCTTTTTCGGTGTCGCGCAGAAACTGCGGTTGGGTCTCCTCGACACTGGCAGTGCAGATGACCCGCGTCTCGCCGCACTCGATGAGAGCAGAGCCGTTGGCGTTCCTCGTATAGTTCGGGGTGATCAAGACGGGTCGGAGCTGGTCGGGCGCGCGGCCATCGATTCTCGTCATCCGGCCACAGATAGCGACCCACCCGGCGGCGGTCTAGTTCGATCGCACAATTGACCGGCGCTGGCGCGGATCGGACCGCTTCGGAGCTGCCGACCGGCCCCGAACGACATGGCGAAACGCACAGCGTTATATATGCGACGGCGGGAGCGGTATGAGCAAGCGCATGGAGTTTTCTGAACCCCAAAAGCGTTACAGTGACAGAAGCTGAGCGTCGAAATATTCTGGTTTTGAGGTCAAACCGGCAAAATCCGAACGCAAAACTTGCGAGATCGTAATTTCGTGTTGCGACGAAGGTCGTATGAAGTTATTTTTTTGGCGCTCGTTGAGGAGGAAAGCACCGTGGGCGTGACGATGGAAAATTTTGTGATCAAGGGGTCTCACCCCGTCATGGAGAAGATTCTCCAGGTGGCGCAGAAAGTTGCGTCGACCGACTCGACGGTGATGATCCAGGGTGAGAGCGGCACCGGCAAAGAGCTGATCGCCCGCTACATCCACGCGCACAGCAGGCGCGCAAATCAGCCCTTCATCGCGGTCAACTGCGGTGCGATTCCGGCCGACCTGCTCGAGTCCGAGATGTTCGGTCACGAGCGGGGCGCGTTCACCGGGGCGGTCGGGGCTCGCATGGGGATGTTCCAGCTCGCCAGCGGCGGCACCATCTTCCTGGACGAGATCGGCGAGATGAGCGCGACCCTACAGGTCAAGTTGCTGCGTGTCCTGCAGGAGCGCGAAATTCGGCCGGTCGGATCCGATCGCTCGGTGAAGGTCGACGTCCGAGTGGTGGCGGCCACCAATCGCGACCTTGCGGTCGAGGTCGAGAAGGGACGTTTCCGAGAGGATCTGTACTACCGGCTGCAGGTCATTCCGGTGTTGCTGCCTCCGCTGCGCGAACGCCGCTCGGACATTCCGGTCCTGGTTCAGCACTTCCTGGACAAGTATAACGCCAAACACGAGATGCGTCGGGTGACGATTGCCGATGATGCCATGGTCCACCTGTGGGAGTACGACTGGCCTGGAAATGTGCGCGAGCTCGAGAACTTGGTCGAGCGGCTCGTGGTATTGAGTGAAGATGGCTTCGTGCAGGTCGACCATCTTCCCCCGAACATCCGCTCCTTCATTTCCGAGAAGAAGATCCCACGTCCATCGTTGACCGAGGAAGGGATCGATCTGAACAAGGCGGTCGAGGAGTTCGAGTACCGTCTGATCGACGAAGCGCTGCGCCGCACCAAGGGAAACAAGCAGGCGGCTGCGCGGCTGCTCGGATTGAAGCGCACGACACTGGTTGCCAAACTTCGACGCAAGGGCGGCGGTGCGAATCAGGGCGACGGCTACCTGCTGTAGAAGCCCGTTGTCTGAAAGGGAATGCCATGAGCGATAGCGAAAACACCAAATCCGAGAGCGGTAGTAGCGACCCCGCGCGCATTCTGATCGTCGACGACGACGAAAACACCCTCGAGATCCTGCGTCGTTGGCTCAACAAAGAAGGGTACGCGACGACGACCGCGGAGGATGGCCAGCACTGCCTGGATATCCTCGAGAAGGAAGACTTCGACATCGTGTTGCTCGACGTGATGATGCCGGGAGTCGACGGACTCCAGGTGTGCGAGCGCATGCGCGAGAATCCCCGTTGGCGCACGACGCCGGTCGTCTTGCTCACCGCGAAAGACGATATGGAGACTCGCACCCGCGGCATGGCGCTCGGGGTGAGCGAGTATCTCACCAAGCCGATCAACAAGCAGGAGCTGTTCGCCCGCCTGCGCGCGCAGGCGCATACGCGCGAGCTCGA
>JANQHZ010000232.1 GCA_028282445.1 Candidatus Binatia bacterium
GCGCTTGGGTGGGAGCTTCGCTCTCGCCGGAGATGCGCTCGGCGAGCCAGATCTGTTCGGGGCCTCGGAAGTCGGGCGAGCTCACGATGCCGGCGACGATGCGGTCGACCGACGGCGATCGATCGAAAAACCCCACAAACTCGTCGTCTTCGGAGGTGAACACCCCGATGGGTAGGTCGTCCTCGGGGTCGCGATCGACCAGGTCCACCGGCGTCGCGCCTTCGCGCAACAGTGCCTGGACCGCGACCAGATCGTCTTCGATGGGCTGTGTCGGATAGGAAAACGCCAGGGCAATCTCGCTGCGCTCGATGCCCATTGCGTCGGTTAGATGAAACAGACCGTCGAGATCGGTAGCTCCGTCCTCACGTTCGAACCACAAGATCGATTCCGGACCTACACTGGACGGTTCGGCGTCCTCCGACAACGCGATGCGAATCGGGCCCGTAGTGCTGAACCCCTCGAGGGTTTCGAGTTGCTTGGCGTTGTTGCGCAAGATTTCGATAGCCGCCTGCGCGCGCGGACCTTCACCTTTGGGGAGACCGCGTAGGAAGTACCCCTCCGGTAGGCGAATCGTTCCGTCGTCGGCGACTAAGCGATCGTTGGGGTACGGGTTGTCGGAGCTTTCGGGATCTCGCGAGTATTCGACGGTGGGACTTCCGTCGGTCGCGGGGCCAGCGCCGCGAAGGGAGGCGAACTCGTCCGAGCAGGTGAAGCTTCGGCCTGTGCTGTCTCTGAGCTGCGCGGTTACCACCACCGCGTAGACCCGATCTCCCAACAGGGCGGTCTGGGGTGTGAGGAGGAGTGCCGCTCCGTCGACGTCGGCAGTAGCCGTCCAGTCGACCAGCGTCGGCGCGACGATTTCTGTGTTGGTGTCGTCGTCGTCGCCGCATGCGGCGAGAGCGACCATCACGATCGCGGCGACTGCGCATCTTGCTGCGAGTCCAGAAGGAGTCATGGCTCGGACCCTATCCCAGTGCCGCCACTATCGCACGCGACCGGGCAGTTGATTCTGCGAGTGGCCCGACTCATGTGCCGTAGGATGGTATCGGCGCGCGCTAGCGTTTGAGCTCGCGCACGATGTCGCGCCAATGGGTCGGATCGGGGGCGCGATTGTGGGTCAGGCTGACACCGTCGGCGATCCCGTCGAGGCGAGCCCGAAGCTTTGGCGCGATCTCGCTTCGCGACCCCACGACCGCGATCGCCTCTAGAATCTCGTCGGATATGAGCTGCGACATATCGTCCCAGCGGCCGTCTTTGGACAGGTGGTTGAGCTCGTCGTGAAGCGCTTCCCAGCCATGGCATTCGAGCGTCGGCCGATAGGCCGGGGTCGACCCGTAAAAGGCGAGCTGTTTCCGCGCCGCTTCCTTCGATCGGGTAAACGACTCTTCGTCGTCGGCCGTGACCACGAGTGTCGCGCAGATGATGTCGAGGTTGGCGCGCGTCCGCCCGGCGCGCGCCAGTCCCTGGTCGAGGGCCGGTAGGGTTTTCTCGAGTAGGGAGCGGCGACTGTTGAACGGATGCGCGATGAATCCGTCCGCCACCTCCCCGGCGACGGCGGTCATGCGCGGCATGAATCCGCCGAGATAGATGGGCGGCGGTCCGAATGGGTTGGGGCCGGGGTCGAATGCGGGAATCATGATGGTGTGGCGGTAGTGCTCGCCGCGAAAGTCGAGTGGCGCGTGACCTTCCCATCGGTCGAAGATGGCCTTGATGGCGAGGACGATCTCCCGCATGCGCGCTGCGGGTTTGGACCACGTCATGCTGAAGCGCTTCTCGATGTGCGGGCGAACTTGCGACCCGAGGCCGAGCATGAAGCGGCCCTCGCTGATCACCTGAAGACCGTGCGCCAGATTGGCGAGGTTCATCGGGTTGCGGGCAAACGCGATCGCGATCGCCGTGCCGAGCATCATCTTGGTCGTGTTCTCGGCGGCGAGCACCAAGGGGAGGAATGGGTCGAGCTTGGCTTCGAAGCTGAAAGCGCCGTCGTATCCGATTTCCTCGAGATGCTTGAAGTCCGCGCGCGCATCGCGCGGATCCTCCATTGGAGCCGTGGTGTAGATCTTCATCGTGCGAGAGAGTCGGTCTTCGTCGGTCGGGTTTCAAGCGCCTCGTTGCACGGAATATCGGACGATTGCGAGATGGCTGCTACGGCAGCACCGTATTGTCATGGTGCGCAGGGCAGGCATACGCTGAACTCTGGCGACGACAGGCGCGCATCCTTCAATCGCTGGAACCAAGCTTGCCCGATGGGTCCGTCCGATTCCGAAAAGCAAGAATGCGCGATTGGAAGCAGGACGAATCGGTCAGTTGTAGATCAAAAGGACCGGCTACCGAACCTAGTTTGGATTGATTAAGGCCGCGCGGGGTGATTCTCTTACAAATGCGGCTTCGGACTGTTCTAGGATCTTTTCCCGGGGGATGGGGCGAGTGGCACGAGGCCTGCGTCGAACGACACTGGGGGTACCATGGCTTCGATGGCAGAACTTGTCTGGCCCGGATGGGCCGGCCGGCATGAGGTAGAAATCGATGGGTGGGTCCACCCGGACTTCACCGATGTCGCGCATGCATTGCGACGGCAACTGACGGGAGCCGTCGGGGGGGCGGCCGTTTGCGTCTACCACCATGGCAAGTGTGTCGTCGACATTTGGGGAGGCAAGCGCAATCGCGCCGGGCACGCTTGGGTGGAAGACACCATGGCGCCGAGCTTCTCGACGACCAAGGGTGTTGCCTCGACTCTGGTCCACATCTACGCCGATCGCGGCTTGCTCGACTACGACGACCGCGTCGCCGAGTACTGGCCGGAATTCGCACAAGCCGGGAAAGACGGCATCACCATTCGGCAGGTCATGTCGCACCAATCCGGGCTGTACCACATCCGCCAGATGATCGATCGCGCCGATCGGATGCTGGATTGGAAGCATATGATCGCGGCGATCGAGAAGACAGCGCCGATTCACGAGCCGGGCGAGAAGACGGGATACCATGGACTCACGTACGGCTTTCTCGTCGGTGAGATCTTACAACGCGTTACCGGGAAGTCGTTCTCCCGGTTGGTGCGCGACGACATCGTCGAGCCGCTCGGGTTGGACGGAATGTTCATCGGTGCACCCAAGAAGGCGCTTCCGCGTGCGGCCGAGCTCATGTGGTTCGGGCGGGAGAACCCGATCGAGGACAAGGTGATTTCGCCGTGGTTGGACCGCATGGTCGAGGGCGGTGCCAACGCGATCGAAGAGGCGGTTCGGCGGTTTGGTGCCCAGCTTGATTTGCATAGCATCTTGGACGCATTGGCGCCGCGCGGCATCAGCTCCTTCTCGTTCGACCACGACGACACGCTGCGCGCATCGATTCCGGCGGCAAACGGTTTGTTCACTGCTCGGTCGCTGGCGCGCATGTACGCGGCGCTGTCGATGGGCGGCGAAATCGAGGGTGTTCGCTTGATGTCGCGACGCACCTTGATGCGGGCATCGAGACTGCAGGGGAAGGCGGCCCGGAATGTCGTCATTCCTTTCGATATGCGCTGGCGGCTGGGTTACCACGGTGTGGCGACGTCGGTCGGATTTCCCAAGAGTGCCTTTGGGCACTTTGGCTTCGGCGGTTCAGGTGCCTGGGCGGACGCCAAGCGCGAGCTCGCGGTTGGGTTGATCGTCAACAGCGGTATGGGGTCGCCTCTTGGCGACCTGCGGATCGTTCGGATCAGCGGTGCGGCTTTGTCGAGCGCGATGCGGCGACCGCGCAGCCGCCGTCGTGCGGCGGTCGACGCCGTGGCCGAGACGCGCGGTCGAGGTCGGCGTTCCGCCAGGAGCGGCGGGCGTCGATCTGGGCGCCTGGCGATCGCGGCCGAAGGTTGAGGGAAAGCGAAACGTAGCTGCCGGCGACGGATTTCTCCTGTCGACTCGCCGGCCCAAAGCTTCTCGAGGATGTGATGGCGTACAGCTACTACGAACGCCTGTCGGCGATGGATGCGATGTTCCTCGATATCGAGGATCACAATCAGCATATGCATATCGGTTCGGTGGCGGT
>JANQHZ010000233.1 GCA_028282445.1 Candidatus Binatia bacterium
TTGTCGGCCCCGCCCATTGCCCCGCCTTGGCCCGGTTGTGCTGTCCGAGTAGGGCCCACGTCCCCCCGCCGACGCACCCCGTTTCCCATTCCGCGTCGCAAATTGCGACTCACGCTGCGTCGAGCGCCTCCGCCAACCGGCGGGCGAGCGCCTCGAAATCCACCGGCTTGCTGACGTATCCGGCGGCTCCGGCCTCGAAGGCCGTCTCGACGTCGGCCATCAGGCTCCGGCCCGTCAGCATGATCACCGGGATGCCCTTCGATCGGGCCGCTCCCTTTAGTTGTCTGAGCACGCTCAAACCATTGATGTCCGGGAGCTTCCAGTCGAGAAGAACGACGTCCGGGTTGGCGCTCCGCGCGGCATCGAGGCCGTCGAGACCGTTCTCCGCCACCTCGACCTGGTACCCTTCCCCTTTCGCGAGACGAGCGCGAAGAATGCACCGTAGCGCGGGGTCGTCATCGATGATGAGTATCGTCGACGTGCGTGCCATGCTGCCTCCTCATTGCCCGGGGTGACAAGAACGCGAGCTAGAAGAGGCAACGAGCGTGCCAACGCCCGCCGCGATCGCGTCCGCTTTGGGTCAATGGCGGACCAGTTGGGGTACCTTGCAGCTCGTCAGGTTCCGCGAGGAGAGCGGACCACGGACAGCTGGCCTAGGGTCTGTACGATTCCCACCCCAGTAGGAATCCCCCAATTGAGTACAGACCCTAGGGCGCCAAGGGCGGCTTGGTGGAGTGATCCTTGGAACTTTACGTCCAGCGTGTCGAGTCCGGAGTGAACGAGCCGCATGACTACTCTCAACTACGCCATGTCAGGCTAGAGGGGGGTGTTACAGGGACCCCCCTCTGGAGATACCCCTGTCAATCGGTGGCGCCGGTTGCAGCCGGCGCCGCTTTGCGTTTTAGGGCCGGCTCGGGTGTCGCGTTTCCTGGCGGCGAGCGGAGCGGCTGAGGGGCCGAAGAGGGGAAGGGCGCGGAGTGCTCCGCGCCCTTCCTTTTGGTGCCTTCCGGCCCCATAACACCCTGCGACGCGGCGAGCTCCGCAGGGCCAAAACCGATTGAGCCGCCGCCTTTCGAAGGCACCGCTACGCGACCCATTCGGAGGTGTTCGCCACGAGCCGCTCATCGGCCCAGGCGATCAAGTCACGACGGCGATAGCGGATCGACCGAGCAGACACCTTGACGAAAGAAGGGCCGCCGCCTCGGACGCGCCAGTTCTGAAGCGCGCGGACGGAGTAGCCCAGGAACGACGCGGCGTCGTTCTCATTGAGCAGCTGGTCGAGATACTCGGGATCGCGGCTCCCGCAGTCGGCCGTCGGGGTGTCGAGCATCGCTCAGCTCCGTCAACGAAAGGTGAGCGAAACCTAGCGAGGAGCGGCAGATGTATCGCGTCAATTCGCTGGAGAAAACCGGGGTGCGAAACGGCCCAGGTTTTCGCATGTGGCTCAACGCCGAGTCGACTCGATGACCTTTCGCATGGCCCAGCTGAGCTGAGGTTCTGACACAGTGGGATCGACGGCCCTCAATGCGTCGACGCAAAACCTCCCCGCCGTCGAGATCAAGCTGCCATTGTGGTAGTCGCGGGTGAAGGGGCGGTCGAGAACATCCACCCACATATTGCGGATGTTGATCAGCCACATCCGAAGCGCTTCCCCCGAGGTCCGTCCGCCTTCGTCCTTGCGGATCATCTCGTGGGCTTCCTCGCAGTAACCTTCGAGAACCGTCAACGCTTCATGGATGTGAGGTTCTTGAAGTGCGAACGTGATCTCGTGCTTTTCGTCAATGCGCTGGCGGTAAATCGTATGTCCATATCGGCTCTCGGTGGCGTCGGTCGAGTCCAAGAGGCGAGAGACCTCTGCGTCCGGCCGCCACAACTGATCGGCCGTGAAGTCGTCTAGTTTCGAGAGACGGTCGCGTAGTGCCGCAACGAGCTTCGTGATCTCGTCGATGGCAGCGAGTTTGTGCGTTGGGCGGGGAGCATCGTCGTAGTTCTGCCGGCACATCCGTTAGACGTTTCCGGCGCCTTCCAGGCGCAGCCGGAATTCCTCTCGCAACTCTGCACCAGCCACGTCGTACTTGTCGGCAAGCGCCGCAATCTCCTCGGCCGAATAGGCTTGGACGCCGTCATGGCCGAGGATGTCTCGGCTCTCGTATCCCCACTTGGGCTTCGATGGCGACCCCATCCCCGCTCTTCCCGTTCACGCACTCGGTACGACGTCGGCGGCCCGTATACGTTACGTATACGTAACGTGTGCCCCGCTCCCTAAAGTTAAGGGGCGGGCTTGTCCCGTCCAGACATGATCTCGGCGAGACCGTCCGATATCCGGGCGGCGGCGGCATGGACAGGATCGTCCGCAAGATGGGCGTAGCGGGCCGTGGTTTGCGGCTGGCTGTGACCGAGGAGCTTCCCGATCATCGGCAGCGCCTCGCCGTTCGCGATCGCCGACGATGCGAACGAGTGGCGCAGGTCGTGAATGCGAACGTCTCCGAGGCCCGCCTGTATACGGATACGGCGCCACGGCCGCTGTAGGTCCGTGAGGTGCTGCCCCGGCACCTTACCGACGATCACATACTCGTTGCCTGGAACACGTTCGATCTTCGCAAGCACCTCGGCTGCGGCCGGCCCCAGGTAGACTTTCTTCGCACCGGTTTTGGAGTCGGGGAGGGCGATGTGGTTGCCGTTGACGTAGGACCACTTGAGAGTCTGGATTTCACCGAGCCGGCATCCCGTGAGGATGAGTAGCCGGATGGCGTTAACGGCCGGGCGCATCTCGGGCTGGCCGGCGTCGATCTCGTCGAGGACCTTCCCTAGGCGCCCAAGCTCCTCGGGGGACAGGAACCGCTCGCGTTTCTCCTCAGGGTACTTCTTGACGTGATAGCACGGGTTGGTGCGCTCGCCCCGATAGCCCCAGACCTCGGCCTGGTTGAACATCACCGAGAGGACGCCGAGCGTGCGGTTCGCCTGATACGGGATGTGCTTGTTGGCGAGATGCAGAGACGCGATGTCCGAGCGCGCGACATCGGCCACCTTCATCCGACCGAGCTTCGGCTTGATGAACAGGTCGATGTTGCGGCGGTACTCCCGTTGCGTGGACGCACGACACCGAGCCGGGACGTACTCCGACAAGAACCGCTCGCACAGCTCGTCGACCGTAGGCGCGGTCCGCCTCCGCTTCGCATCGTCCGATGGGTTGGCGCCGTGCGCGACGGCGGCGAGGAGATCGCGCGCTTCCTTGCGGGCTTCGTCGGCGGTAACAACACCATGCCGGCCAAGTCCCTTGCGGCGGGTCCGGCCTCCGCTGTCCCGGTATTGGATCAGGTAGACCTTGCGACCGCTCGGCCAGACCCGCAGACCGAAGCCGTGCAGCTCATCGTCCCAGGCGAAATAGTCCTTCTCCGAAGGACGCAGGGCGTCGACAGTCCGCTTGTTGAGCTTCGGCATTCCTGGCGCCTCCTGTTCAGGACAGGAAGCATATAGGAAGCATCTGACAGCGAAATGCAAGAGCCTTGAGAGCGAGTCAGCGTAGCCAATTGCCTTTTATGTCGTTATAAATTAATGATAAATGTAATGCGAGAGCAATTCAGCGAACCCCAGGTAGCTGGCCATAAGCTATCTCATAACCTGAAGGTCGCAGGTTCAAATCCTGCCCCCGCAACCAAATTCACGAAACAATATCAACACACTAGCCCCGCTCCGGCGGGGCTTTTT
>JANQHZ010000240.1 GCA_028282445.1 Candidatus Binatia bacterium
TTGCGCTCGACCTCGCTCAACAACGGCCACGCCGGCATCGACGTGCCGTAAGCGCCGTATGTCAGTGTGCGATACAAGTCGTTGGTGGTGGGCAGCTCGCCGCTGGGAGTCGAACGAAACTTGAAAATGCCTTTGGTAAAATCTCTCGGCTTGACGATCAGCATGTCGGCCGCCTCGCCCTTGCCGTCGCCCTTGACGCCGTGACAGCCGGCGCAATAGCGCGAGTACACCTCGCCACCGTGGACGACATCGGCGCCCTGCGCCGATGCCGTCGCCACCAGACCCAGCGTCAGACCAACGACACCGAGCCAATTCCGAAAAAACATCAAGCTTCCACCTCCACGACCTTATAAGGCGAGAACTGCCCGAGGGGCTGCAAGACCCCGAGCGTAACCCCGTAGACCACATGCGTCAGCGCCGCGATCCAGAAGGGCATGAGTTCCAACACGTAGGCTTGGCCGACCAGCGCCGGCTCCAGCCACCAGAGCACCAGATAGAAGTTCACGATCCACATCAGCAGACCGTAGGCGGCTCCGAGCCCGATCTGCTGCACGCCGGTGGCGTTGGGAAAATAACGGTTGATCGCCACGTGAAAAACCGCGCCGGCCATCGCACCAACCGAGAAGTGAACGATCGCGACCAGCATGAAGAAGTTCAAATTGTCGGTCGTCAGCGCCTCCTGGCCCAAAAAGACCGTGCCGTAGACGCGTAGGATCTGATACGGATCCTGGTTGACCATCAGCGAACCGAAGACGTTGAAGAGAAAGCTCGCCAAGCTCCCCAATACGCCCAAGATGGTCCCGACGACGACGTAGAAAGTGAGATAGAAGCCCGGCGGGGGCCACGGCGCCGCCGCCGGTGCCGGCGCGCTACCCTCGATCTTCGACTCCAACTCCGCGATGGCGCGGCGATGGCGGGCGATCTCGTCTTCGATTTCTGTCCGTGAATTCGCCATACGTTGGTCTCCGCACTAGGCAATCGTCATGCCACGCCGACCGTGGCCATCTCGCACACAATTGCTGCGTACTCGTTTCTCGGAAACGGGAAGGGCCTGCTGTCCGCTCTTCCCATAGCGCGCTCGCGAGCGCGTTGCGAACGGTGCGGCAATGAATCCGACAAATCAGATCGAGAAATACAAAACGACGAGCGCGGTCACCAGCAGTTTGAGAGCGCCGATCACGACCGCGCCCCCGAGCAGAGCCGGAAGGTCGAATCTCCCGCGCGACAGCTGCGCGACCGTGATCAAACCGGGAATGGCCATGTAGCTGATCACGATGCGGCGAAAGTGATTGTCTTCGAGATGATTCCACACCGCTCCGTCAATAAAGAGGAAGGCGACTATCGAGATCGCCAAGATCGAGAAGAACCAGGCACGGGACAAGCCCAGCGCGGTCCAAACGCCACGTGCGGGAAAACTTCCGAAGAAGCTCGACCCCGAATCGCCTTCGTTACTGCTCATGAATGAAACCTCGTCGCTTCATCGACCTACATTCCGTGGTGATGGTGGTGATGCGGCTCGCCGGTCATGAACGCACGCGCGATCGTCCAGATTCCGAAGATCAGGACGGCGACCCCCGAGGTTCTCGCGAGAATCGGACCCAGCGCGGCCGGCATGCGGCCCCCGAAATGCCCGACCAGGAAAAGTGCCGGCACGGTTCCGAGACCGAAGAACAACATCGTCTCCATACCCGCGACGAC
>JANQHZ010000324.1 GCA_028282445.1 Candidatus Binatia bacterium
CGCGATGTCGCCGGCTTGCGGCGGCTTGAGCTCGAGGTCGGTGATCTGGATCGGCGAATGGCGGTTGTGCCAGCGGAGGTCGATCACGTGGGCCTTGCCATACACCTTGTCGAGGCTAATGCGCGAAGGAGGCTCGCCGCCGCGCAACAGCCTGGCGGGCGCGTCGAGATGCGCCCCGGTGTGAGACATCATGCTCAGCTCTTCGAGACCGAAGGCCAAGCTGGACTGACGTGGCACCACCGACGCGGTTCGAATGCGGCCGTCCGTGCCGAGGAACTCGAGTGCCCGTATGCCAAGTCGCCGGACGTTGATCTCGGGGGTGATCACCGGCGACAGGTCGACGATCTTGCGAGGCTGCGGGATCGTCGGCGACGACTGGCAGCCCGCCGAGAACAGCGCGAGCGCTAGCGCCAGCACGGCGGCGGCGAAGGCCTTCGGCGACCCGATGGGGGCTCGCCCAAGGGCCGTGTCCGAGGATGTCCGAGTAGATCGCATGACTAGGAATCATCTAGTCTACGTGTTGTTCGAAGCTTCCTCAATTACCTGAGGCCGGGCGACTAGTCGGGGTGGTCGAGCCGTGTGAGGTCGAAGTAGAGTTCCTCTTCTCGGCCGCACTCTCGGCACTCGAGGCGTGCGCGTCGAATCGAATCGGCCCCGCGGACCGGTCCCTCGCCGCGCAGAGCGAAGCGACCCCTACACTGGCAGCGCCGTAGCCCGACGGCTGCGTCGATCTCGTCGTAGTGAGAAACGGGGATCGCGCTCTGCAGACTGCCGCCGGGAGCACACCGGCGCGCCCGGCGGGTCCACAGCGCCCGGCCGAGCATGGCGAGGGCGGCGATGGTGGCGAGGAGTCCTAGCAGGGTTTCCATACGGCTGCGCGGGCGGCCTAGCGGAGGAATTGAAGGCTTTTGGTCGATCCGCTAGCTTCGCCCACTTCCGGAGGTGGGGACGGCATGTACCTAGCATACGCAATCGCGGTCGAAGCAATCCAGACCGCGCGCCGGAGCGAAAAGCGGGAGCGCGAATCCGTGTACGCGGCCGAGACGTCTGAGGGGTAAAGAGCCGATGCGTGCGGCATTCTGTCCCAGCGCCGGAGAGATCGTCCTGCGCGACGTAGCGGATCCGACACCGTCGGCGGGCGAGGCCGTCGTGCGCGTCCGTGCCTGTGGGATCTGCGGTAGCGACTTGCACTGGTACGGCGGAGCCGGTGGGCCCCCGTCGGTCTGTCCCGGCCACGAGATTGTCGGAGAAGTGGCGGCGGTGGCGGGCGGTGGCGCGCTGCGAGAGGGAGATCGGGTTGCTGTCGAGCCGCTACGGCCCTGTCGCGGCTGCGAGCGCTGTCGCCGCGGCGACTACCATCTGTGCGGCCGACTGAGGATTCTCGGGCTACACGACGACGGTGGACTGGCGCAATCGGTCAAGGCTCCCGTCGCTTCGCTCTACAAACTGCCGGATGGACTGCCGATGGCCGAGGCGGTGTTGACCGAACCACTGGCTGTCTCGGTGCATGCGGCGCGACTCGGTGGAATCGACCGGAACACCGAGCGGGTGCTGGTGCTCGGTGCCGGTGCCATCGGTTTGCTCAGCATCGTCGCGGCGCGCGCTCTCGGCGCTCGAGAGGTCCTCGTGAGCGCGCGCCATCCTCATCAGGCGAGGGCGGCGCTCGAGCTCGGTGCCGATGCCGTCTTTGCGACCGATGAGGACGGTCGGGCCGCTTTGTCGAGCTCGGCGGCCGAGCGCGACATCGCCGTCGTCATCGAGACGGTCGGCGGTGAGGCCCCGACTCTCCAGCAGGGGGTGTTTGCCGCGGCGCCCGGCGGAACCGTCGTCGTTCTCGGTCTCTACACCTTCAATCCGCCGTATCCGGCCCTGGTGGCTCTCGCCAAGGAAATCCGGGTTGTGGGCTCGATGGTGTACAACCGCGGGGAGGCTGGAAGCGATTTCGAGCGTACGATCGAAATCCTCGAGCAGGAGCGCGACAAGCTGGCGCCGCTGGTGACGCATCGCTTCGGCTTGGAACGCGCCGACGACGCATTTCGCACCGCTGCCGACAAGACGACCGGTGCGGTCAAAGTCGTCATCGAGCCGTAAAGCCGAGGAACGGACTACCCCGAATCAGGCAGGCACGGAGAACCCAGGAGCTTTGGCGCACTATCCCAAGGTTCGCCTGCGCCTTGCCGATGAACTTGGCCGAAGTCCAGATGGGACCGAATCATCCTCGTCCCCTCCGTGTCTCGGTGCCTCCGTGGTGAATTCAGGCGGCGTTGGGGGCGCGGTGAGCGGTGGCGCCCTCGAGCACGATCGGAATGTCGATCTCGAAGACGGTTCCTTTCTCAGGGGCGCTGTCGACATCGATCGTCCCCTGCAGCAGGTCGACGTTGCGTCGTACGATGGCCAGGCCGAGTCCGACTCCGCCAAAGGCTCGGGTGTCCGACCCGTCGACCTGGCGGAAGGGTTCGAAGACTGAGCGGAGCTCTTCCGCCTCGATGCCGATTCCGGTGTCGCGCACTTCGAAGACCGCTCTCTCTTTGCGCTGCGTCAGGGTGAGGGTGATTTCTCCCCTCGGTGTGAACTTGATCGCGTTGAGCAGCAGGTTACTCAGGATCGAGTACAGCCGGTCGTAGTCGGTCATGAACTCGATCGAGTGCTGTTGGCGCAATTCGAGGTTCACGGCGAGGCTACTGCGGACGTCATTGCATAGTGCGCGCAGCTCGAGCAGGAGGTGCTCGGACGAGAAGTTGGTCGGGATCACGGTCATCCGTCCGCGGTCGAGTCGGGCGTACTCGAGAATGCTCTCGACCATGCGGTGGAGCGCGCGCGAGGCGGCGCCGATGCGATCGAGAAAGGATCGAGCGTCGCTCTTGACCGGGAGGTTGAGGTCGTCCGCGATGAGATCGGCGTAGCCGATGATGACGTTGAGCGGGGTTCTCAATTCGTGCGACATGTTGGCCACGAACTCGTCCTGGAGCCGTTGCGATTCCTGTAGCCGGGCGAGGAGAGCGCGGGTTTCTTCATCGCGGCGCGCTCGTTCGGTGACGTCCCGCGCGATGCACTGAAACCTCTCGGGCTTCTGGCCGGGCGGCGAGATCATGCGCGCCCGCACCTCGAGCGTGGCCTCGCCGATACCGGGTGAGGACACCATCAAGGAAAAGGTCGCGTTGCGGTCGACTCCGCGGCGGGTCGCGATCGCGATACGGCGTCGCATCTTGGCGACCTCGGATTCCGATAGGTAATCGTTCCAGCGGAGCTGGCGGAGCTGGTCCGGGCCGCATTCGAGGAGGCGCAGTGCGGCGTCGTTGGCGAAGTAGACGCTGCCTTCGACGTCGGCGACGAGGATCAGGTCATTGGCTCGTTCGAAGAGGTCTCGGTAAGCGGCCTCCGACGCGGTCAGCTCGTCGTAGAGCCTCGCGTTGTTGATGCTGATTGCTGCGTTCGCCGAGATCCCTTTGAGCATGGCGATCTCGCGTTCGTTGAAGGGCTTGCCGCCGGTCAGCCGGCCGGTCATCAGAACCCCGAGGAGGCGGCCGTGACTCATGATCGGGCTGAAGGCGATGACGCCGACCTTGGTTTCTTCGAGCACCTCGGAGGGGACCAGATCCTGGGCGTGAATGTCGTCGACCGCGATCGTTTCGCCGAGGAACATCGCCTGCCGGAGCGCGCTGCCGGACCAGTCTGGAAAGCGGGTGCCAATCGGGTGGGTGAGGCCGCCCTCCGCCATGTAGGTCGAAGCCAACTCGACGGCATCCTCGTCCTCGTGCACGAGCAGCGTCGTGGAGAACGCCGATTGTGTCGCTTGCGCGTTGGCGCGGTTGAGCTTCTCGAGGACGGAGCGGATTCCGGTGAGCGCTGTGATTTCGTTCGCTACCCCCATCAGGACGCGCTCCTGGCTGAGGGTTTCGGTCAATTGCTTGCCGGATGCTTCGAGCTCGAGGCTGCGCTCGAACAGGGCGCGGTTGTTCGCATCGAGTCGCCGACAGCCGATCGCCGCCAGGATCGCCGCTAGGATCGGGGTGATCACCTGATGGGTATGGAGACTCGCCGGCCCGACCCACCACACGACCAGGAAGTATAGGGAGAGGGTCAGCAAACCCGAGCGCAGTTGCGTTCGTGGGCGCCAGGGAACCAGTACGGCCGACGCCAGCATCTTGAGTGAAATTGCCGACGCGACTCCGGAAGTGTTGCCGCCGGGAGCGAAGAGGAAGGAGACCAGGACGAGGGTGAACGCCAGATCGAATAGGGTGGCGATGGTTGTGATTGCCAACAGGCGAGACGGCAAGTAGGTCATCGCCGCGCTCAGCAACGGCACCGAGCCCAAGGCCGCGTAGATTTGAAGAGTGGCCGAATCGAGCGTTTGGCGGTTCCACAGATCGGTGACGACCTGAACAACGATCAGAGCGAAGGTGATCAGAAAGGTCGGGCGTAGCTGGCGCCGCAACAGATCGTTTCGCAGATCCGGGTATGCGCTCTCAGTCAGCGTTTGCTCGGTCATCTCGTCGGTCCGGTGAACATAGCGCAAAGCTGATGTTAGCTTGGCGACGGGCCCCTAAAAAGCAGTAATTTCATAGGACTAGCTCGAATACGCGCCGCGTCTTGCAAGTAGCCGGGAGGAACGCAAAGCATCGCGCAAGTCCTCGGCGCCAGATTGCGGGGGGCGGGGATCTGCTGATATTCTAGGAGCCATGTTACCCGGAATTCCGCTTTCGATTTTCGCCCTCCTCTGGCTGTTCTGGATGGCGGTCAAGATCGTCCGCGAGTACGAGAGAGGTGTCATTCTCAGGCTGGGCCGACTAGTCGGTACTCGCGGCCCCGGTCTGGTTCTGGTCATCCCGTTCCTCGAACAGATGATCCGAATGGACCTGCGTACGATCACCCACGACGTGCCCTCCCAGGATGTAATCACTCGCGACAACGTCTCGGTGAAAGTCAGCGCGGTGCTGTACTTCCGGGTCGTCGATCCAGCCAAGGCGGTCGTCGACGTCCAGAATTTCTATCTGGCGACGTCTCAGCTCGCGCAAACCACGCTGCGCAGCGTCTGCGGCCAGGTTCCGCTCGATTCGCTGCTCGCCGATCGGGACCGGCTCAACGAGCAACTCCAAGAGATCATCGACACCAGCACCGAGCCGTGGGGGGTGAAGGTGATGCTCGTCGAGATCAAACACATCGACCTGCCGGCCGACATGCAGCGAGCGATGGCCCGCCAGGCCGAGGCGGAACGACTGCGGCGCGCCAAAGTCATCAGTGCCGAAGGCGAGTTTCAGGCCGCGGCAAAGCTCGGCGAGGCCGCCGAGGTGATGGAAGGCGAGGACGTCGCGATTCAGCTGCGAATGTTGCAGACGCTCTCCCAGGTCGGGACCGAGAAGAACAAGACCGTCGTCCTTCCGATACCGGTCGACCTGATCAAGTGGGCCTTCAAAGGCAGTCGGTGAACGCGACGTGGGGCTGACGGCGGAGTTTCACAGCCGCCGTCGCAGCCAACTGGCGGAGGCGATCGGCGACGGGGCGGCAGCGATCGTGCCGGCGGCGTTCGAGCGCACTCGGTCGAACGACGTCGAGTACCGCTTTCGGCAGAACAGCGACTTCGACTATCTGACCGGCTTCCCGGAACCGGACGCCGTCTGCGTGCTGTTGCCCGGCCACCCCGAGCACGAGTTCGTTCTCTTCGTGCGGCCGCGCGATCTGGAGCGCGAGACCTGGACCGGGCGTCGCGAAGGCGTCGACGGCGCGGTCAATCAATACGGAGCCGACGTCGCCCATCCGCTCGACAAGCTCGACGAGCTGATGCCAAGTCTACTCGGCGAGCGCGAGAGCTTGCACTACTCGATGGAACGCAGCGGCGGCTACAATCAGCGCATCCTCGGCTGGATCGAGAGCGTGCAGGCGGGGCGCCAGCGCAGCGGCCGCGGTCCGACCGCGATCTACGATCTCCGTTCGACCCTGCACGAGATGAGGATCGTCAAGGACCAGGAGGAGATCGAAGCGATGCGCCGCGCCGCCGAGGTCTCGTGTGAGGCGCATCGCCGCGCCATGTCGCTGACCCGTGCCGGCCAGTTCGAGTACGAAATCGAGGCGGAGATCGAGTACGCCTTCCGCGTCAACGGTGCGGAGGGTCCGGCATATCCTTCAATCGTTGCCGGCGGCGCCAATGCGACGGTTCTGCACTACACGGAGAATCGCTCGTTGCTGGAGGAGCACGACCTCTTGTTGGTCGATGCCGGCGCCGAAATGAACCTCTACTGCGGCGACGTGACGCGGACCTTTCCGGTGGCGGAGCGATTCGACGGCCGTCAACGCGCCGTCTACGAGGTCGTACTCGCTGCTCAGGAAGCGGCGATTCTCGAGGTCCGGCCCGGGGTGGCGCTCGAGCACGTGCACGAGGCGGCGCTACGGGTGTTGGTCGAGGGCCTGATCGATCTGGGGATTCTCGTGGCCGGGGTGGAGGAGAGTATCACCGAAGAGCTCTACCGGCCCTACTACATGCACCGAACCAGCCACTGGCTCGGTAAAGACGTCCACGACGTCGGCGGCTATCGCGACGGCGAGGCGTCGAGGCCTCTCGAACCGGGTATGGTATTGACCGTCGAGCCGGGTCTGTACATAGCCGAGCACACCGACGCTCCACCGCAGTGGAAGGGGATCGGCGTTCGCATCGAGGACGACGTTTTGGTGCGCGAGTCGGGTTTCGTGGTGCTCACCGAAGCCGCTCCCAAAGAGATCGACGAGATCGAGGGGCTGCGCGGCGGCGCCTATTGAGACTGCCGGTGGCGGTCGCGTCGCGCGGGACCGCCACCGGCACTCCGATCTACTTCGGCTGCGAAACGACCCGCAGGTAGGGCTTGAGGGTCTTCCATCCGTCCGGGAAGCGCTCTTTCGCTTCCTCGTCGGACAGCGCCGGCACGATGATGACGTCATCGCCGTCCTTCCAATTCACCGGAGTCGCGACCTTGTGGTTGTCGGTCAGCTGCAGCGAATCGATCGTGCGCAGGATCTCTTCGAAGTTGCGCCCGGTACTGGCCGGGTAGGTGATGATCAGGCGGACCTTTTTGTTGGCGTCGATGACGAACACGGATCGCACCGTCAACGTGTCGTTGGCGTTGGGGTGGATCATGTCGTAGAGGTCCGACACCTTGCGGTCGGCGTCGGCGATGAGCGGGAAGTTGAGCGCGTGGCCCTGGGTCTCGGCGATGTCGCCCGCCCATTCCCGGTGCGAATCGGCAGGGTCGACGCTCAGCCCGATCACCTTCACCGAGCGCTTGTCGAAGTGCGGCTTTAGCCGCGCCACTTCGCCGAGCTCGGTGGTGCAGACCGGCGTGAAGTCCTTTGGGTGCGAGAACAGGACTGCCCAGCTGTCGCCGATCCAGTCGTGGAATGAAATGGGTCCGTCGGTCGTTTCTGCGTTGAAATCGGGCGCTGTGTCTCCCAAACGAAGTGCCATCGCAGGTCTCCTTTGCGTTTTTGTCTGAGGGGCGGATGCACCGCATGCGGCGATCCGAAACACCTCTGTTTGCGACGGTTGCGAGAGCTATGTCAACCGCCGGTCTCGGTTGCCGGTGGGGCCGGTCGACCGCGGGCCGCGAAACCGCCGCCTCGGATGCCACGGTGCTGCGATCTCAGGCGCAGGGCAGCGCTCGCCCCGGATTCCCCGTCCGCGCTTGGCGCGACCCGCTCAGAGCTCGAGCCGATTGACGCCGGTCGACTCGTCGTGGGTCACCTTGCCGGCTCTCCCGATGAACTCTTCGCTCTCCATCGCCGCCAACACGTCCGGGTCGGTTATATTGGTCCAAGCTCGTCGTCCGTCGTTGCGTCGTACGGCGGCGATGCCGAGAGAGCGGGTACCGTCACGCTCATGCGCGACGGTGTAGGTCTCGACCGTCACCCGCCCTTCGGCGCGCAGCGCCACGCCGGGCGAAGGCTGGGCGTCGAGTGCGGCCTGGTCGGCCGCGACGTCATGCCGTCGCCAAGGTGTCTCCGGTGGTTGGTTCGAGTAGACGCCGACCGAGTGTTTGGTCATGTACCAGCCCACTCCGGTAGCGAGGCCGAAACTGCCTTCGGTGTCGGCTCTCAGGCGCTCCACCAGCTGAGCGACGGCGTGCGTCGTGTAGTTGCTGCCTGGGCCGCCGTGGTAGGGCAGGCCTCCTGTCACGGTAAGTTGGGTCGAACCGTCGGCGGCGACGCCCAGCATATCTGCGCCGAGTTGAATCGCCGACGGGAAGCAGCTGTAGAAGTCGCGGTAGCGCACTTGTTCGATGCCGGCATCGGCTTGCTCGAGCGCCCGCCGGCCGGCCAGCTCGATGGCGGGCGAGGAATGAAAGTCGATGCGATCGGTCAGGAACCAGTGGTCGTTCGCGTCGCCGCAACCGCGTACGTAGACCCACTTGGATTCC
>JANQHZ010000343.1 GCA_028282445.1 Candidatus Binatia bacterium
GATGTCGGGATTGCCATACGAGAAGATCCCGCCGCCGCTGTTGGTGGCGGTATTGCCCGAAATCTCACTGTCGTTGATATCGACCGTTTCGTTGGAATAGATCGCCCCACCCCGATCGGTAGCGGTGTTTCCGGACAGGGTGCTCCGATTGAGGGTAATGGCACCCCCGGAATTGGAGTAGATCGCCCCGCCCTTGTCAGCGTGGCCGTTCGATACGGTGGTGTCGTTGAGGGTCAGGGCAGTGCCCAGTGTACCGTTGTCGAAGAGTTCGAAGATCCGGAAATTGGCGGCGCCGGCGTCTCGCTGGATCGTCGAGTCATTTCCTTCGATGGTGACGTCCGACTCGATCCTCGGCAGCGCCGCAGTGAGATTGAAGGTAGTCGACGGCGTCAGGATCAGGCGGTCGGGTCCACTGCCGCCGTCGCAGCCGCCGGTCGGTGTATCATCGTTGGCGGCGGTGATGGCGTCGGCGAGGGTGCAGGTGGTGCCGTCGACGTTGATGTCAGCGGCCTGGGCGACCGGCGCGCCACCGAGAATCAACATCAGGGCCGCACCGGCCAGCGACAGCCGAAAGCTGCGCTGCAGGCGCCGGCGTGCCGCTCGGGGGCTGTCGAGCAGGGCTCCGTAGAGACGGGCGAAGCGTCGGTATAGGTGCTCGCGGCCCCGCAGCGAGCCGTTGTGCTCGCCAATTTCCCGATGTGCGCGGACCCAGGCCTCGCGCACTTCCTTCGACCGCGACTCGGTGAAATTCATCGCGGCTTTGATACCGGGATCTTGCATCGGGGTCAAGGTAAAAAGTCTGTAGTTCGGGGGGTTACAGCGTCCAGAGGTCGGAGTGAATCGCCATCCCGGCGAGTTGCTTTGCGATCTCCCCGCGGTAGATCGGGTTCACGATCAGCACGACGTCGGGGGTGCGGCGCCGCAGTGTTTCGGGGGCCTCGATGGCCAGGCCGGAACCGGCGGCGAAGGTGCCCGCTTTGTTCGGATTGACGTCGACCAGGCCGGCGATCGCGGCGGAACACCCGGTTGCGGCGAGGAAAGCGATCGCCTTCGACCCGGCCCCCCAGATGACGATCCGATCTCCCCGCGCGGCGCGGTGTTCGATGAGGTCGCGCCGCGTCTCGATCCGGCTCGCTGCGGTGTCGGCGAACTGCCTTGCCAGCTCGATCGTTGGGGCCGGGCCGACCGAGGCTCGGGAAGTGGACCGGCCGGGCTGCGCGATCGCCATCAGATACTGTTCGTCGTATCCCTGCCAAACGTCCTCGATGCCGAAGCCGGCGCTTTGCAGCATCTGGGCTAGAGCGTCGGCTCCGAAATAGGAGCAGTGCTCGTAGTAGATGTCCCAGAACGCGGTGTCGGCCAGCACCTTGTCTGCGTTCGGGACCTGCAGGAACACCTTGCCCGACGGCGCCGCGGCGCTCCGCAGTGCCGCGATCAGTGGACGCGGTTCCCCAATGTGCTCGAGCGTCATCTTGCAGCACACCAGATCGGCGCGCATGCCGTGGCCGCCGTCCGGAAAGTAGTCGCGAACGATTCGGATCCGGGAATCGGGTGAGGCTTGGTCGGCCAGCACGGACGGCTCGAAGCCGACGCCACGGTTGTTGCCGAGGGCGCACAACATTTCCAGAAAGTCGCCACGGCCGCACCCGACTTCCAGAATCGTCTTGCCGCGGAGCTCGCATCGCTCGACCAGCTCGGCCGCCAGTCCGCGATGGAACGTGTCGAATGTCGACGAGAATGCCTGACTGCCGTCGTAGTCTTCGTCGTAGTCGAGGAGTTGCGGGTCGAACGCTCGGTTGCCGACGAAACCGCAGCCACGGCAGACGCACAGGTCGACGCTACCGGTCGGAACGTCGAGCGCCGCCTGGCGATCGCGCAGCACGAGCGCGCTGTGCACCGGCACGGCGTCTTGCCGGTAGAAGCTCTCGATCTGGTCGCCCCCGCAGGCTCGACAAGTGGTTGTCCGACCGAGCTCGCTCATGATTCGGGTCGGATTGCCGGCCGCGGGATCGGCACGATGAACTTCCCGCCGCGTTGAACATACTCGGCTTGCTGATCGAGGATCTCGTCGGCGAAGTTCCACGCGAAGAGCATGGTGAAGTCGGACTTGGACTCGACCAGGCGCTCGACCGGAGCGATCGGGATGCGACAGCCGGGCATGCGCATGCCGTGCTTGTGGCGGTTGCGATCGACGATGAAGTCGACAAGCGCCCCATCGATCGAGCAGACGCTCATCAGCGTCGTCGCTTTGGCCGCGGCGCCGTAGCCGGCGATGCGATGACCTCGCTGTTTCAGATCAAAGAGCAGGGCCGGTAGGGCAGAGCGCAGCTCTTCGGACGTGTGCCGGAGTCGCTCGTAGAACGCGCCGCTGTTCACGCCTCGTTTTGCTTCGGCTTCGAGTAGAGTTGTGACCGTTTCGTCCGGAGCCTGCCGATGGCCGATCTGCAGGCGCAACGATCCGCCGTGAATGCTCTGCCGGGTGACGCGGTTGAGCGACAGGCCCTCGGCCGCAAAGAGTTTCGTCAGTGCCGCAACGGAGAAGTAACAAAGGTGCTGGTGATAGATGGTGTCGAGCTCGCCGTGGTCGACGAGGTCGACGACGTAGGGAACCTCGACCGAAGCGATGCCGTCCGGGGCCAGCAACTCGGCGATTCCGGCAACGAAGCCGCGCAGGTCGGCGACGTGGGCGAGGACGTTGTTGGCGACGACGACCTGCGGCCGCTCGCCCTCCGCAGCGAGCTCGCGAGCGAGCTCTCGCCCGAAGAAGGTCTCTCTCGTCGTGATTCCGATTTCGCGCGCGGCTGCGACCGGACCTCTGGCAGGGTCGATCCCGAGCACCCGGATTCCGTGTTCTTGAAAGTTGCGCAGCAGGTAGCCGTCGTTGCTGGCGATCTCGACGACGAAGCTGTCGCGGCCGAGGTTGCGCGTCTCGATCAGCTCGCGCGCGTGCGCGCGGGCGTGTTGCAGCAGCGCCGGTGAGAAGGACGAGTAGTAGGGATAGCCGTCGGCGAAGAGGACATCGGGCGGGACGGTTCGTGTCAGTTGCGCGAGGCCGCATTCTCCGCATAGCACGACCTCGAGCTCTTCGACCGGATCCTCCTCGTCGAGGCGTTCGGGTGGCACCAATCGGTCGGCGATCGGCGTGCGACCGAGATCCAGAACGCTCGTGCACGCGTCCGACCTGCATCCACGGCAGCGGAGATCCGCCTGGTTGGGGCCGACGCTCATGCGACCGAGCCGACCGATTCCGTCTGACTCCGCCAATGCAATTGGGCGTTGAGTTTGCCATCGTCGATGAGCGCGCGAAGGTGCTCGAGGCGATTGAAGCGGCCCTGCTCGAACGAACCGGCGCGAAGACTGAATAGCCGACATGCGGCGGCCACCTCGGCGATTCCGCGCAAGACGTCCCAGCGCGGTGCATAGGTCGGCAGCGCGCGCGGCAGCTTGTCGCAGTGGACGCGGTAGGAGCGCTGATCTCGATCCGCGTCGTCGGCGAACTCCAGCTTGCTGCCGGGAATCGACTCACACACAACCCGAGCGAGATCGACGATACGGTAGTTCTGGTCGGTGCGCCCGATGTTGAATGCCTGCGTGTGGACGGTCGAACGGTCGGCTTCCAGAAGCTGGACATAGCTCTCGGCAATGTCCTCAATGTGGACCAGCGGTCGCCACGCCGCTCCGTCGCTCTTGAGCCGAACCCGACCGGTCGTCAGCGCCCAGGCGACGAAGTTGTTGAGGACGAGATCGAATCGAATGCGCGCGGACACTCCGTAGGCGGTGGCGGCGCGGAGGAACACCGGGCTGAAGTCGTCGTCGGCCAGCGCGCGGATGCCGTCCTCGGCATCCGCCTTCGACCGCGCGTAGGGCGTGAGCGGCGCGATCGGCGACTCCTCGTCGATCAAGTCGTCACCGGCCGCGCCGTATACACTGCAGCTCGACGCAAAGAGAAATCGCCGCACCCCGGCATCGCGCGCCAAGGTGGCCAATCGAACCGCGGCGCGATGATTGACGGCATCGGTGAGCGCGGGGTCGAAGTCCCCGAGCGGGTCGTTGCACAGCCCGGCAAGGTGCACGACCGCATCGAAGCCGCGCAGTGCGTCGCTGCCAAGCTGGCGAACATCGCTGCGAACGGAGTCTGACAGTGGCTCGTCGCCCAGCGCACAGGCGTCGAACAGTCCAGCGTCGACCCCGGCCACCTCATGCCCCCGGCGCCGCAACATCGGCGCCAGCACATGGCCGATGTAGCCGCGATCTCCGGTAACTAGAACGCGCATGGTTGGCTCGAACGGTTTTCTTGGAAAGGCAGATCAACGCAGATGAACGCAGATAGGTCACGATCACGCAGCAGAAAGGTCCAGGGTATTCTCTGAGACGCAAGAATCTCCGTGCTCTCCGAATCTCCGTGGTGAATTTTTGGATCAGCGTTCATCAGCGCTTATCTGCGGTTTCGTTCTTCGCCACGGGGCATCTCCGCCGTTCCACAGCGATTCCAGCAGGTCGCGTTCGTGCACGGTGTCCATGCATTGCCAGAATCCCTCGTGGCGGTACGCCATCAACTCGCCGTCGCGGGCGAGGGCCTGCATCGGTCCGCGTTCCCAGCTGATGTCGTCGCCATCGATGTAGTTCAGCACGCCGGGCTCCAGGACGAAGAAGGCGCCGTTGATCCACTCGTCGGCGCGTGTCGGTTTCTCTTCGAAGTCGACGACACGATGGCCGTCGAGCAGGAGATGTCCGAAGCGCTCGGGCGGATGAACCACGGTGACGGTCGCCAGTTTGCCGTGATTGCGGTGGAAGGCGACGAGTCGATCGAAGTGGATATCGCTCAACCCGTCGCACCAGGTCAGCATGAAGGTTTGGTTGCCGATCGCCGGGGTAAGTCGCTTGATGCGTCCGCCACTAGCGGTATCGGCACCGGTGTCGACGATATCGACCGTCCACTTGGCGGGTAGGTCGGCCGTGTCGAAGTAGTGCGCGATCCGGTCGCCCAGATAGCCGGTGGCGACGACGAAATCGTTGAAACCGTAGGCTGCGTAGCGTGCGAGGATGTGAGTCAGGATCGGGCGTCCGCCGATGTCGACCAGAGCCTTGGGCTTGCTCGAAGTCTCCTCGGCCAGGCGGGATCCGGCCCCACCGGCGAGGACCGCGACCTTCATCGCCAACCCCGATCGTCCTGCCGGAGGCGTATGCCCGCGTATCGCCTCTGCCGAAAAGGCTCACGCGGATTGCGGGGGATGCCGGCGCCTCGAATCATTCCGCCGAGGAGACTGCCGCATTCGAACTTGCGGTGCCAGTGCCGCGGCTCTCTGTTCCGAAATGGGGCGGCCGCCCCGCCTCAGCGCTTGCGCGGCTTCGGAGCCGGCGGAATCATCGGAACGGGCGGATCCTCCCGATCGGTGGCGGGAATGGCGACGATCTTGGCGCTTCCTTGCTTTTCGACCTCGTCGACCCGCACTACGGCGTGCAGGGGCACCTGAAAGGCCTTGACGCCGGCGAGCTCGTTGCGGACTTCTTGCTCGGTGGGATCGATGATCACCTCCGATTTCTGCCCCCACTCGATGCCCGACACTTCGATGAAGCCGAAGAGATCGCCCTGGGTGACCGAGCGCGCATAGATCTCGAGGACTTTATCGTCGTTGCGAAATCGAATGCGGTAGAGCTTCTTGCGGGCCATGATCGGTATCTGTGATTGTATACCAAATTCTTACGCAGTCCGCAGTCTCCGGTCGAGGAGCATAGGCTCACGTACGGCGTGCGGACGCGATTGGGGTCCGTCAACTAGGGGAGGTCGACTCTGTGCGCTTCTTGCTCACCATCGTTACTCTGACGCTCATTGCAACGCACGTCTCCGCGGGCGATCTAGCTGCGGGTAAAAGGGTCTTCATCAAGTGCAAGTCGTGTCACCAGGTTGGTCCGGAAGCGAAGAACAAGATGGGGCCGACCTTGAACGGTGTCGTCGGTCGCCGCTGGGGGGCGGTCGACGGTTTCAAGTACTCGGCCGGCAAAGAGGGGACTCTGCTTGCGGCGAATGCGGACTCGCCGAAGAGCTGGGACTTGCAGACACTGAGTGCCTATCTGCGCAATCCGACGGAAGTCATCCCGAACGGGAAGATGAAAACGCCCCGTCTCAATAAGGAAGAGGATGTCGCCAACGTGATCTACTACCTCGCCCAGTTCGGCGAGAATGGAGAAAAGGTCGATCCGGATGCCGTGCTGTCGGCCCTGGAGGAGATTGGTTCGAAATAGCCCGAGCTTGGCGAGATGGTCCTGCCCGGGGGGAGTTTTTTGAGTCGATTCCGTGAACAGTTACGATGACGGCCAACGCCGACCCCAGGTGCGAGTCGCAGCCGGCGCCTAGGGCGAGGCGTCGATCCCTCGCGCATGGGGATCGCGATCGACGCTCGGCCGGGGAGCATTGCGGTCGTTAGGCACGGCTCGGAGACGACGATGACGGACTGTAAGCACTCTTGGGCGGATTCGGCATGGGCTAACTGTTGGCCAGAGTTGAGCTCCGATCGCCCAATGCCGAACCCCGCGGGCTAGAGGTCTGGCCGGAAAACGGCTTCGAGGCGAAAATCGGCAGGCGCCGGGAGCGCAAGGAGTGAAGTGTGAGTTCGTATCTCTTG
>JANQHZ010000350.1 GCA_028282445.1 Candidatus Binatia bacterium
TCGGCGTGCTTGCCTGGAGTGTTTTCGTCCGTTTCCAGCTATGCGAGCCCAACATCTTCACCGATGGCGGTTCGGGTTACGGGCGCGTCCTTCGCTACATCGAAGGCTACGGTGGACTGGCGACGCTCGTAAAGTTATTGCCGGCGAGTCGGCACGCGTTCCTGTGGGAGGCGATGGTGGTGCCGCGCCTTCTCGCCAGCCTCGCTCCAGCGGCGCTGGTGTGGGTAGCTTGGGGATTGCGTTTGTCTCCGGCGGCGGGGTTGCTCGCCGGGATGGCCCTCGCGTCTCTGCCGATCCACGCGGTGCTTTCGAGCAGTGACCTTCTGGTCGGCCCGATGTCGACCGTTCAGCTCGTCTCCGTCGCCGCGATTCTCGCAGCGCGAAGCAGCCAGAGAGCCGATCTTTTCGCGGCCGGGTTGGCACTGGCCGGTTGGGGAATCTGGTTTCGGCCCGAAGGAGCTTTGGGCTTGTTGCCGGTCGCGGCGGCGGCGCTGACCTTGCCGACGGTCTGGTGGCGGCGAATCGGCCCCTGGTCGGCGCTGGCGGTTCTCGCTTTGATCGTGGCGCTTCGGGCTGCGGCGCTGGCAACCGGCCGCACGGCGGGTGCCGTTGGCGGGTACGGTTCGTTCTCCAATGTTGCCTGGGGATCGTTGGCGACGTCGACGATCCTGCTGCCCTATTGGCTTTGGCTGCCGTTGCCCTTTGCCCTGGCCGAGCTCTGGCGCCGTCGAGCGCTCGCGGTGGTCGTTGCCGGCGCCGCTGCGGGCTTTTTGCCGATCTACCTGCGCGGGATGTACCCGGATCCGGCCGATACCCACCTCGAAGCGCTGCGCTACGGCGTTCCGTTGATGCCCTGGTTGGCCTTGGCGGCAGCGACGGGTGTCGACACGGTATTGCGCGCGTTGCGGGCTCGCTTTGGTGAACGTCCTTACGCCTTGGCAACTTCGGTGGCGGTGCTTGGGTTGGCCGCCTCGACGTTTGCTCACGGCGAGTACCTCGGTCGGCGCTACGGTCACGCAGCGTCCGAAGCGGCGATTCGCGAGTTGCTGGCCGGTGCTCCCGAAGGTTGCACGGTCCTCGTCCCCGACGACCACCCGGAGGCGGTGAGTATCGAAATCCACCACCGCTATGCGATCATTGCCGCCGAGGCCTATGCGCTTGGCTCGGTACCGGCGCTGCGTATCGTACCCGCCAGCGAGACGATCGAGGCAGTCGATCCGCTGCGTGAGTGCTGGATGTACCTCAAGGGCCCGTACTGTTACCACGCCTTCGACGGGATTCCGGCGCGCGCGTGTACCGAGGTGGAGCGGCGCTTCAACCTCGAGGAGGTCGCCCGCGTCGAGGTCGAGTTCCGTCATCACCGACTCGTCAGCGGTCCCGCGGTTCACCGGCGACCTTGGTACATGGGCGAGATGCCGATCGTCCTGTACCGCATACTCGAACAAGCGCCCCTTGCAGGTACTTCCGCTGGCTAGAGTAGCACCTAGGTGGAGTGCCGCGCACGCGGACCGTGCCCGTGAGCAGCGCTGGCGGTTGCGGGTCGCGCCATCAACTCTCCGCTATGGCCGACGGGACTCGGCGGCGATTCGGTAGAAGCCGATTCGGTAGGGCGGTGTTGCGTAGCTCATAGCCGAGTACCCGGTAGTGTGTAGATCCTCGACGAATAGCGGTTCGAGCGAGTATCGCTGCTCGACGGCCCGACAGAGCTCGGTCGTGGGCTCGGGGGAAGGCTGGTTGGGAAAGGCGAAGTAGCAGAACATTCCCTTGTAGAAGAGCGCGTCGTCGGATGGTTGCGGCCACTTTGTCTTGCCGTCGACGACGTTGCCGAGGTCGATCAGTAGGTAGTCTTTCTCTTCCCGCTGGAGCAGGAACTGGGGAAAGGCATCGAGATTGCGCCCACCGACTTCAGCGACGGTCAGGAGTGTCGCGCGAGCGGGAAGCCGGGGGACGGTGCGTTCGAGGAATTCCCACTCGAGCTGCTGATCCCTCAGCTCGGTTACGAAGCTCGCGCTGCGCACGACGATCGCGCCGGCGACGGCGATCAGCAGGGCGCCGCCGATCCGTCGGCCGTCGGCTCGTCGCCGACGCCAGAGCCACATCCACGGCGATGCGACACCGGCCGCGGCGAGAGCGACGAAAGTGCTCGGCAGTAGCTGGGAGCGGACGTTGTAGGGATGGTTGTCGAACAGCGACAGCGAGAAGAGGGTGAAGCCGAGGTACA
>JANQHZ010000397.1 GCA_028282445.1 Candidatus Binatia bacterium
ATTGGATAACGCGGGGCGGCGGCCAGGGTCGGGCCCCGCGTTGTCGATGCAAAGTGACACGACGATGAGTGCCGAGATCCTACAAGACAGCCCCAGCGACAGCGGCGACGAAATGCGGGCGATCGACGTGCTCAAGGCGTCGGGCGCGGAGCTCAAGGACGTCGTTGCGGCCAAGGTCGACGGTCGCGTCATCGATCTCTCGCGCAGCGTCGCGAGCGATGCGGTGGTCGAGCCGGTGCGCGCCGGTACTCCCGACGGTCTCGAGGTGTTGCGGCATTCCTCGGCCCATCTGATGGCGCAGGCGGTGCAGCGGCTGTTTCCCGGCACGCAGGTGACGATCGGGCCGGTGATCGACAACGGTTTCTTCTACGACTTCAAGCGCGACAGCGCGTTCACTCCGGAGGATCTCGAGAAGATCCAGAAGGAGATGAAGAAGATCGTGAAGTCGAACCTCAAGGTCGACCGCGAGGTCATGTCGCGCGACGAGGCGATCGATTTGTTCGCCTCGATGGGCGAGGATTACAAGGTCGAGATCATTCGCGGTCTCCCGGAGGACGAGCCGCTTTCGCTCTACCGCCAGGGAGAGTTCGTCGATCTCTGTCGCGGGCCGCACGTGCCGAGCACCGGCCGGCTCAAGGCGGTCAAGCTGACGCATGTCGCGGGTGCGTACTGGCGCGGCGACGAGAACAACGAGATGCTCCAGCGTATCTACGGCACGGCTTTCGCCGACCGCGAGGCGCTGGACGCTCATCTGGCGCGACTCGAAGAAGCCAAAAAGCGCGACCATCGCCGGCTCGGCCAGGAGCTCGACCTGTTTACCTTCGATCCGGTCGCACCGGGCAGTCCGTTCTTCCACCCGAAAGGTGCGTACGTTTACAACCGCCTGGTCGGGTACGTGCGCGATCTCTACGAGGAGTATGGCTACGACGAGGTGATCACGCCGCAGGTGATGGACGTCGACCTGTGGCACAAGTCCGGGCACTACGAGAATTACAAAGAGAATATGTACTTCTCGAACCTCGAAGAGCGGGAGTTCGCGGTCAAGCCGATGAACTGCCCGTCGCACTGCGTGATCTACAACTCGCGCAAGCGCTCGTACCGCGATCTTCCGATTCGCTATGCCGATTTCGGTCGTCTGCATCGCGCCGAACGATCGGGAACTCTGCACGGCCTGACCCGGGTACGGTCGTTCGCGCAGGACGACGCCCACATCTTCTGCACGCCCGATCAGATCGGCGACGAGATCAGCGCGCTGCTGCGCATGATCGAGCAGGTGTACGCGGACTTCGGCTTCGACGAGCGAACCGTCTACCTATCGACGCGGCCGGACAAGTCGATCGGCACGGAGGAAATGTGGGAGAAGGCCGAAGGTGCGCTCGCCGACGCATTGCGCGGCGCCGGCATGGAGTTCGAGATCAACGCCGGCGACGGGGCGTTCTACGGGCCGAAGATCGACTTCGTATTCTTCGACGCGTTGCAGCGCGGTTGGCAGCTGGCGACGATCCAGCTCGACTTCGGTGCGCTGCCGGAGCGCTTCGACCTCAAGTACGTTCGTCCCGACGGCGTCGAGGACCGGCCGGTGATGATCCACCGCGCCATCCTCGGTGCGATCGAGCGCTTCATGGGGATCTTGATCGAGCACTGCGGCGGCGCGTTCCCGACCTGGCTCGCGCCGGAGCAGGTGAGGGTGTTGACTCTGACCGAGCGTCACGAGGAGTACGGCGCCAAGGTGCGCGACCGCCTGTGCGCGGCCGGCATCCGAGCCGAGCTCGACGATCGCAACGAGAAGCTCGGCTACAAGATCCGAGAGGCGCAGGTCCAGAAGATTCCCTACGCGGTGATCGTCGGTGACGAAGAGATGCAGAAAGAAACGGTCTCGCCTCGCCGACACGGCGATCGCGGCGGCGAGGCGATGGCGTTGCAGGCGTTCATCGAGCAAGTGCAGGCGGAAGCGAACCCCAAGCGCGCCTGAGAGTGTTGTACTGGCGCCGGCGAGCGCCGCCTGAATCGGTTCCAAGGAGAGCGAAATGCCCAAGATGAAAACCAACCGCGGCGCGGCCAAGCGTTTCACCAAGACCGGCAGCGGGAAGATCAAGCGCAAGAAGGCGTACCTGCGCCATATCCTGAGCAACAAGACGGCGAAGCAGAAACGCAATCTGCGCAAGGCGGCGATCGTCGATGCGGTCGACGCGCCGCAGCTTCGCAAGATCCTCCCTTACCTTTGATCATTCGCGACCTACGGATCGCTCTAGACGGAACGCAGTGGCGGGTTGACCGCCGAGGAGAACGAAGATGCCCCGAGTGAAACGAGGCACGACAGGACGTGCGCGACACAAGAAGATCCTGAAGCTGGCGAAAGGCAATGTCGGCGGTCGCCGCAAGCTTTACCGCCAGGCGCGGGAGACGGTCGAGAAGGGGCTGACCTATGCCTACCGCGACCGCAAGGTGAAGAAGCGCGAGTTCCGCAGTCTGTGGATCGTTCGCATCAACGCGGCGGCACGGCGCGCCGGGTTGAACTACCGGGACTTCATGCACGGCCTGAAGAAGGGCGGCATTGAGATCGACCGCAAGGTGCTCGCCGACATGGCGATGCACGATCCCGAAGGCTTCGGCGCATTGGCCGAAGCGGCGAAGCAGCAGCTCGCCGCTTGATTCGGAAGTTCCCTCTCGCGTGGAGGGGGATGTGGAGACGGTCTCCCCGTAATCCTCCCCCTTTGAAAAAGGGGGATTGGGGGGGATTTATCGGAAGGGATCGATTTCAAAATCCCCCCGAACCCCCCTTTTTCAAAGGGGGGGCTTAGTGACGAGAAACTCGATTCCCGCCGCGATGCGGGAGGGGGCGCGGCGTTTACCCGCCAACGGTATGAAGGAAGAGCTTGAAAAGATTCGCGTCGCCGCAGTGGCGGCGCTCGAGTCGGCTGCCGACGAGG
>JANQHZ010000418.1 GCA_028282445.1 Candidatus Binatia bacterium
GGATGTACGAACACTTCGGCATGGAGATGAGCGAAGAGGGCGAGCGTCGCATGCGGGCCTGGCGGGGCGCCAACCCTCCCGGCAAGTATGGCGAGCACCGCTACGATGCGAGCGATTTCGGTTTGGACGATGCCAAGATGAATGCGGCATTCGCTCCCTATCTCGAGCACTTCGACGTGCAACGAGAATAGCCGGGAGCCGATCTTCGCGGTACCAAGGGGGCGTGGCAATGTTCGAACGAAAACCGAGATCTGAATACGAGGCGGCGTTGCTCGACAAGGGCAAACGGTTCATGCCGTCTGGACCGCGCAATCCGACCCGCTCGCCGGATCAGGCAATGATCGTCAAGCGCGGGCGCGGCTCGCGTCTCGAAGACTGCAGCGGCAACACCTATATCGACTACCTTCTTGGCTCGGGGCCGATGCTGTTGGGGCACTCTCACCCCGCTGTGGTGTCGGCTGTGCGGGAGATTCTCGAGGATGGAAACGCATACCTGCTCGCGGGTGAGGCGTGTATCGAGCTTGCCGAGGCGATGGTCGATGCGATCCCGTGCGCCGACAAAGTCTACTTTCAGAGCACTGGCAGCGAGGCGACCTTCTTCGCACTGCGTCTGGCGAGGGCGTTTCGCAAGCGCGACAAGATCCTGAAGTTCGAAGGCGGCTACCACGGGATGCACGACTATGCGTTGGTCAGCACGCAGTGGACCTACGCGCCGGCCGACTTTCCAACCCCGGTCGCCAACAGTGCCGGCATTCCGGCCAGTGTACTTGGCGAAGTCCTGGTCGCTCCGTTCAACGACATCGACACGACGGCGAAGATCGTGGAGAGCCACGCGGACGAGCTCGCCGGTGTCATCGTCGAACCGATGCAACGCACGATACCCCCGCGCGATGGGTTCTTGAGCGATTTGCGGGAGCTGACCCAGCGACTGGGTATCCCGCTCGTTTTCGACGAGGTCGTCACCGGCTTCCGCCTCGCCTACGGCGGCGCGCAAGAATACTACGACGTCCAGCCCGACATCTGCGCACTCGGCAAGAGTATCTCGGGCGGGCACCCGATCGGCGTGCTCGCCGGGCGTGCGGACATCATGGACTGCGCCGGCCCGGCGAAATTGATGAGCGGCGAAGGTGTTCTTCTCTCGGGTACCTACAGCGGAAACCCGGTTTCGGCCGTGGCGGCGCTGGCGGCGATGCGCGAGCTGCGCAAACCTGGAGTCTATGACGGCTTGTTCGAGCGCGGGCGCCGCTTGATGGAAGGCTTGGCCGCGCTTGCAAGCGAGTTTGAGATCCCGGCGATCGTTTCCGGGGAGCCGCCGGCATTTGATCTCTGGTTCACCGAGGGGGATCTGGCGAACTTTCGCGATATGCTGAGGTGCGACGGCAAGACCCAGGCCCGTTTCGCGCAGCTGCTGATGGATCGCGGCGTGGTCAAGGCGCACGAGAAGTTCTTCGTGTCGATCGTGCACAGCGATCAGGACATTGACGACACGATCGCCGCCGCGCGGTCGGCGATGGAGCAGCTGTCGAGCGAGCGTGCTTCGACCTAGTGTCCCTGCCATCGGGTCCTCAGCCGAGGTCTCGCCGCAGGCGCGGCGCGCGCGGGGCCGCGTCCGTTTCTTACTTACCCCCGAAGCTGGGCTTCTCCTTTGCGAGAAAGGATCGGATGCCACCCGCACCGTCTTCGGTGCGTGCCGAGTCGGCGATGGCCCGGGTCTCGAACTCCATTTGAGCCTCGAGGTCGCGGTCGGCGGCGATCAGTTGCTTTGTGCGGCCGAAGGCCAGGGTCGGCCCGGCGGCAAGGCGGGTTGCGAGCTTCTGGGCCTCGGCATCGAGGTCGGCGTCCGCGACGACCTTGTTGACGATTCCCCAATCGAGCGCCTCCTGCGCGGAGAGCTTCCGATTGGTCAGCATCAGCTCGAGGGTTCGGCGCGTGCCGATCAGGCGAGGTAGGTAGTAGGTCGAGCTGCCGTCCGGCGTCAGTCCGATTCCAGTGTAGGCCATCGTGAAGCTCGCCGATTCGCCGGCGATTGCCAGGTCGCCGGCGCACGCCAGACTGAAGCCGGCTCCTGCAGCAGCGCCGTTGATTGCGGTGATCACCGGCGCGTCGGTTCGCGCCAAGCGCGATACCGCTGCGTGCAGATAGGTCGTGATCTCCTTCAAGAGAAGCGGCGCCTTGTCGCCAGCTTCGCCGAAGGACCCCAGGTCGCCGCCGGCGCTGAAGAAACGTCCGTCGGAACGCAGCACGATCGCTCTCACATCGGACGATTCGTCGCACTCCATGGCGGCGTACGCGAGGTCCTTGGCGAGCGCTAGGTTGATCGCGTTGGCGGCCTTGGGGCGGTTGAGGGTGATGGTGGCGACCGCCCCTTCGATTTTCAGCACGAGATTGTCGTAGGACATCGAGAGCTCCTTCCTTTCTGGGAATGGCAACCTGCGCCCTGGAGCGCAGCGGGTCAAGTCGCGGTTGGCGCGCGCGCAAGCGGCGGGGTAGTTAGGGCGCGGGTGGAATCGAGTGCATCGACCGAACGACGAACGCGAAGTAACCCAGGGGTACGCCAATTACGTGCTCGGCCTGTTGTTCCTGGTGTACGTCTTCAACTTCATCGACCGGCAGATTCTCGCGATCCTACTGGAGGCGATAAAGAAAGACCTCCAGGCGTCCGATACTGCGATGGGCGTTTTGTCCGGCTTCGCATTCGCGCTGTTCTATACCTTTGCGGGCATTCCGATCGCGCGCTGGGCGGACCGCGGATCGCGGCGCTCGATCATCGCCCTCGGACTCGGCGTTTGGAGCGCGATGACGGCGGCGTCGGGATTGGCGCAGAGCTTTTTCCAACTCGCGTTGGCACGGGTCGGGGTCGGTATCGGCGAGGCCGCCGGGAGCCCGCCTGCACACTCCCTCATATCCGACTACTTCCCGCCCGAGCGTCGCGCCACGGCGCTGTCGATCTACGCGACCGGTGTCTACGTCGGTGCGATGATCGCCTACCTGGCGGGCGGGTACATCGTCGAGTACTTCGACTGGCGG
>JANQHZ010000463.1 GCA_028282445.1 Candidatus Binatia bacterium
GCTACACCGCAGCGGAGATACGACGTGTTGGGAAACCGTCCTGCCGCCCCCGGCGAAGAAGAACGAGCTGGACTTCTTCAGGGACAAGACGCCATAGCCGGGGATCCAACTCGAGGGGACGACCGCCAGCCCGCGGCGGTCGTCCCCTCCGTTGCACCGCTGGGAGAACGGGGACCGGCCCCGATATCCCGAGTCGTGCTGGCGTTGTGAACGGAAGAATCGCTCGGAAATCGAGGGCACTTCCCGATCGTCGCAGCTCGGAATCAGGCTTGGCGGGAAAGGACTTCTTGGCGAAACTGGTCGAGGGTCTGCAAGGCCGCATCGAAGTCGTACGTGTCGAGCTCCTTGCATAGCTGTTGCACGATCTCGGAGGTGGCGGCCGGGCCCAGGAGGCGACGGAGGTCTTCGGCGGACTCGGCGGCTTTGGCGTTCCGCCCTTTGGTCAGATCCGCCAGATCTCGCAGGGTGCGTATCAACGTCTCTCGATCCTGCACCTTCATTGCGGCGACGTGTACGGCCAGCGGCAGGGACGTCTTCGCGGGAGCCGTTTCGCGCGTCACCTCGGCGGAGCTCGGCGCAGCGGCATCGATCAGGCGCGCCATCGATTGGTAGAGCGCGACGGGGGCGATCGGCTTGGCGACGTGGTCGTCCATTCCGGCGGCGAGGCTCTTGTCGCGTTCGCCGGGCATCGCATGAGCGCTTACCGCGATGATCGGTAGCCGAGCTCCGCGTGTCGTCGTGCGGATCTCTCGGGCGGCTGTGTAGCCGTCCATCTCCGGCATCTGGAGATCCATTAGGACGATGTCGAAGCTCGTCTCGCCCACCGCCTCGAGAGCTTCGGCGCCGTTGTGGGCGCGGCTCACTTCCATTCCCTCTCGTTCGAGCAACTTGCGCAGCACCTCGTAGTTCGCCTCGATGTCCTCGGCGACGAGCACTCGGGCTCCCCGAAGCCGCGACAGGTCGACGGGAGCTCGGTCCGCTACCGCCGGTCGTTCGACCGGATCGCCTCGCAAGAGATCGAGCTGAAAGGAAAACGTGCTGCCGCGGCCGGGCTCGCTCTCGACCCGAGTTTGGCCGCCCATCAGCTCGACGAGCTGGTGGCAGATGCTGAGGCCGAGGCCGGTCCCGCCGTATCGACGTGAGGTGGAGGCATCCGCCTGGCTGAAGGTATCGAACAACTTCGACAGGAACTCTCGTTCGATTCCAATGCCCGTATCCGTGACGCTGCAGGTGAGACGGACCGTGATGCCTTGCAGGGGCTCGGCAGACGCGCGCACCACGACTTCCCCCCGCTCGGTGAACTTGACCGCGTTGCTGATCAGATTTCGCAGCACCTGCCCGAGGCGCAACGGGTCGCCCACGAGCGAGCCCGGAACGCCGTCCGCCACCTCGGCGCGCAGCTGAAGGCCTTTCTCGCTGGCCACCGGGCCGGCGGCGCTGACGGCGTGGGAGACAGCTTCGCGTAGGTCGAACGGCACCGCTTCGATCGATAGCTTCCCGGCCTCGATCTTGGATAGGTCGAGGATGTCGTTGATGAGCCCCAACAGGTCCTCCGAGGAGGTCTCGACGCGGCGCAGGTTCTCTCGTGAGGTCTCGGGCAACTCGTCGCTTAGCGAGAGGCGGGTGAAGCCGACGATCGCGTTCAGCGGCGTGCGCATCTCGTGGCTCATGTTGGTGAGAAACTCGCTCATCGCGCGATTCGCGCGTGCGACTTCCTCGGTCTTCTTCTCGAGGTTTTCCTGTCGCTCGGTGACGGCAGTCTGGTACTGGCTGCGCAGGTACTCGAAGACACAGGTCCACGCCAAGACGAGCCCGAAGCTGACAACGAAACGCATCCGTACGCCGGCGCCGTATCCACCGGCGCCGACGACGTCGGCCGGCATCTGAAACATCACCATCCACGCCGTGAATACGATGGCGGTGTAAACTAGCCCTTCCTTGAGCCCGACCATGAACAGGGCGATGAGAGGGAAGCTGTACACCCATCCGATGCGGAAGTCGTTCTCGATGACCGTCCCGTAGTAGATGATCATCAGGCCGTAGAAGATGATGTTGGCCCGGTAGTAGGGCAGTCCCTGGTCCAGATTGCGGACCTTTACCAGGCACACCGTGCCGAACCCGGCGCCGACGATGTCGACGAGGCCCTCGACTACGTCACCGCGGCGAAAATGCAGTAGAGCCATCGCGGTCAAGATCGCGACGCCCAGCAGGATCTGGAGCACGTACAGCTGCCGTCGATAGCCTTCCTCCGGGTCCAGACGTCGGCGAACATCGGGAGGGATGAAGAGATCGATTATGGATGTCTTCCAGTCCATGTGGCGGCGACCTGGGGCACGAGCGGCTAGTCCGATGGGGCCGCGGGGCGACGAAGCGACACGATGAATCGACTGCCCTTGCCCAGCGCGCTCTCGACACGAATGGCACCCTGGTTGCGCTCGGCGAACTCCCGACAGAGGATCAGGCCCAGTCCGGTGCCCGCTTCCCCCTCAGTGCCGGGCGTGACGTGGTGGGTGTCGAGCCGAAACATTTGCTTGGCCGTCTCGGGAGCCATTCCAACGCCCGAATCTTCCACGACGAGATTGACACCAGTGCCGTTCTGGCGGGCTAGGATCGCGACCGACCCGCCTGGGTGAGTGAACTTGATGGCGTTGGTCAACAGGTTACGGAGAATCGTCTCCAACATGTTGGGGTCACAAATCGCTCGCGCGTCTGGATCGATGCGAGCGGTGATTGCGATTCCCTTGGCGTCGGCGGAGCTCTGCGCCAGGGCGATACTCTTTTTGGCGAGATCCGACAGGGCCAACGACTGCGGCCGGCAACGCAACCGTCCCGTTTGAGAGCGCGACCACGTGAGAAGGTTCTCGACCAGCTCGCGCGATCTCTCTGACGTCGCTTTGATACGACCGAGTGCTTCCTTCCGCTCGGCATCGGAGTAGGTGTCGTACTCGTCGAGCAGGAGTTGCGAGAAGCCGAGCAGCACGGTGAAGGGGTTTCTCAGGTCGTGGGCGATGATCGAGAAGAACCGGTCCTTGGTGGCGTTCAACTGCTGCAGCTCGGCTCGGCATCTTTCCAGCTCGACGTGCGTGCGCACCCGCAGCACGAGCTCCCGGGGGTTGAACGGCTTTGAGACATAGTCGACCGCGCCGATCGCAAAGCCGTTGACGACGTCTCCGGGCTCGGATTTCGCCGTCAGGAAGATGACGGGGACCGCGGCGGTGTCGGGGTCTTCCTTCAGTCGCGCGCATACCTCGTAGCCATCCATCTCGGGCATCATGACGTCGAGAAGAATGAGGTCGACTGGGTTCGACTTGGCGATCTCGAGTGCCGCTTTGCCGCTCGTGGCTGCAAGTACCTCGAACTCGTCGTTGAGGATCTTGGCCGCCAAGCGGATATTTATCGGTTGGTCGTCAACGACCAGCACGCTCGGTTTCGAATCCATGTCGCCCTTCGCGCGTGCCCTGTACGGGTACACCGTCGAGCGTCGAGATTAGCAATATTTCGGGTGCCCATCACTGCGAAATATCGACCGGGGCTGCTTTTCTGGTTCCGAATGTCCGGAAACAGGACCGAGCGTATGCGCTTCGCGTCGGATCGGATGCGACAGCCCGGCGAAGAAAGCCGAGGCAGCCGAGAGATCCTAGGGATTCTCGAGTAGGGCGCGCTGTGTCGACCCGATCCTGGCTTGAGGCGCTATTCGCCAGCGGGAGTTGGTGTGTGCGAGGTACTTGGGCCGGCGTCGGTGACGCCTACTCGCAGGCGCAGGCGCGGGCGATGTCAGGATGGCTGGCGGACGCGTTGGTCGGCGTGGACGTGCAGCGCAGTCGCAGCGGAAAGCCAGGGCCGGTGACGACGCAACCGAGTCCGCTGACGGCGATGCTGCCGTTGCCCAGGCAGTCGGTGTCGCCGACGTCGCCGAAGGGTGGGGAGGTTTGCCCCAACGCATCCATGACTGCGTAGCAGTGAGCGAGTGTCCCGCCGTCACCCGCGTAGGTCGCCGTCGCGGCGCTGTAGCTCAAGCCGGCGGCGGCGCACGCAGCGTTGCAGTCGGTAGCCGTGGCGAGGAACCAGCAGCTTCCGCCTTGCTTCACTCCACCGAAAGAAGCGCAAGAGTTGCACCCCGTCGCATCGAAGCCGCACGTTCCGTCGCAGGCAAGGGCCCCTGCGAGATGTCCGAGGTCGTTGCAGCTGGTTCCCGCAAGGTCTGCTCCGTCACATTGTTCACCGACGGCGTTGACCTCGCCGTCGCCGCATTCCGGAAGCGCGCCTGCGCTCGCGAGTGCCGTGGCGATCGTGTCAGTGCCGGCTGTGACGAAGTCGCGGATGGCGGCCGCGCTTACCGTATCCAAGCAAGCCGCTTTCAACTCCGCTTTCGTCCATCGTTTGTCTAGCTTGCTGTCGCACTTGGTATACTCCGGCGCCGTTCCTTTCCTGATCGCCTTGGCCTCGGCCTTGCCTCGACATAGTGCGTACTTACCCGCGGCTTTGTTTTTCGCGGACTCGCACTTCTCCGCCGCCGTCGGCCCGGCGAAGGCGATGCCGGTCGAAAACGTTACGATGAACGCCGCATGAAGAATCTGACTTCCGAAGTCTCGCATTTTCCCCCCGCATTCGCCGCGCCGTCAGATGATGTCGGTAGATGCACTTGCAGCACCTGTAGTCTTTCAGGCTTAGCACTCATGTTGCAATGAGTGACGCTACTCCACGGGGGGCGGCGGGGTGACCTGCGTAGAGCTGACCGGATTCGGTCCGCTCATCGATGATTGGAGTGCGTTTTGTGCTTGGGATTTGCCGCCCACCGCGGGGCGCTGCTTACCCGGCGGACGTGGTTCAGGGGGACGCGATGCCGTCGATCACAGGGCCTGCAAGCCCCCGAGGTGTCGCGACCGGAGCGGCGCCGTACTAGCTTGCGGTATCTCTCTACGACTGAGGAGGAGCGGAACCATGGCGAATACGAAGCTCGACTACCACGATCCTTTCGACGGCAAGCTGGGATTTGCTCTGGCGTCGCGGTGTAACGGCTTGATCTATGCCTCCGGTATGACGGGGTTCGAGCCGGACATGAGCGTCCCCGAGGGGGTAGAGGCTCAGATGCGGTTGGCGTACAAGAACATCGAGGGCATCCTCGAGCATTACGGAGCCTCGCTATCCGACGCGGTCGAGCAGGTTGTCTTCTTCGTGGGGGACGCAGCGCCCGCCGTTGCCGCGTTCAACCGCGTTTCGGCGGATACCTTCGGAAAAACGCCGCCCCCGTGCACGATGATCGGTGCTACGGCGCTGGTTGATCCTCGTTACTTGGTGGAGATCAAAGTGACGGCGGTCGATCCCGGTGCGGCCTGACGCCCTTGCAATAGAACTGTCGGTGCGGTCACGAGCGACGGCTTGAGTAGAGAGCGGCGTTGCGCCCCGAGGCGTCGCCACCCGAGCTGGCTACCCTGGTGCGGGGCCCACGGTTCACGCGCGGCAGCCATGTCGAAGTACGAGGACCGTGTTCCAAAGTGAGATTGCGACGACGGCAAGCCTACCCTTGGTTTGTTGCCGGGTTCGATTGGGAGCGTCGTTCCGGCGTGTTGGAGCCGGGGCTATCTAGCTGGGGGCAGGAGTTGCCAGGCGCATCCGCTTGACTTCCTGCTCGACCGCCGAGACCAGTGCGTCGACGGATACCGGGAGTACGGCTCCGGTGCGCGTAACGACGCCTGCGGTCGCCGAGTCGGTCGGTTGATCGACGGGTTTTGCGACGAAGTGACCGGCGTGTACCTCGTCGTGGACCAGCTCGCGTGGCAGGACGCTGACGAACGTTCCGGAATGGAGCAGCTCCTTCACGAAGACGATCGAATCGGTTTCGACGAATCTTGCCGGGGGCGCCGCGCCGCGGGCCAGGAATGCTTGACGCAGGCGAGTGACCAGGGAGGCCGGGCGAAACATGATGGCCCAAGGGACCTCGATCAGATCGCCGAGGCCTAGCTTCCGTCGCCGCGCGAGTGGGTGATTCGCGCCCATGACGAATACCAGCTCGCTCTCGAGAAGCGGCCGCAGCGTCAGCCCTGCGTCGGGCTCACCGGCAGGGAACATCGTGAACGCCGCCTCGAGATCTCCGGCGAGGACGCCGGCGGTCAGTACATCGAATGTGCCCTCCACCACCCGTACGTTCAGAGTAGGGCGCGTCTCGAGCAAGCGGGCGACAGCGGCGGGGAGCACGCGCAGAAAGCTCGGCGCTACCCCGATGCGGAGGTGGCCGTCGTGGCCGTCGCGCACGGCTTCGATCTCGGAGATCGCGAGGCGAGCCTGATTGCGCAGTAGCTGGGCGTGCCGAAGCAGAATCTCTCCATACACGGTCGGCCGAACTCCGCGCGGGTGCCGCTCGAGCAACACCACGCCAATCGAGTCCTCGAGGTCGCGAATGCTCCGACTGAGCGCGGGTTGAGTGAGGTGCACGCGCTGGGCGGCACCAAGGATGCTCCCGGTTTCCACCGCGGCC
>JANQHZ010000487.1 GCA_028282445.1 Candidatus Binatia bacterium
TCGAGAAAGTAGTTGAAGTCGACGGACTCTTCGGCGTGTAGGATTTCGTAGGCGTGGGCTGCACTGCGGGCGCTGAATAGTCTTCTGCGCACGTTGGCGTCGGCTCCTACCGAACGCATGAGGGCCGCCAATACCTCGAGGTGACGATCACGTTGGTCGGCCGGCGTGGCGAGCAGGACCAGGCAGTGGACCGGTTCGCCGTCCGGAGTTTCGAAGTTCAGTCCGCTACGGCTAACGGCCATGACCCCGACCATGTCCCCGCCCGCTTCCAGCTCGCCGTGCGGAATGGCAAGGCCGGCGCCCACACAGGTCGACATTTCGTTCTCACGCACCATGACCGATTCGATCAGTCGTTTGCGGTCGATACTGCGATGCGCGGTGGATACCAGCCGGCCCGCCAGCTTCTCGATCGCCTGCTCCTTGGAGTCGGCGCTGAAGTCGGTGATGATGTTCTCTTCGTGCAGGAAGTCGATCAGGCGCGGCCGATCGTGCCCCGCATCGCCGGATCGAATCAGCGCGTATCGCGTCAGAATCGGTCCGACGATTTCGTTGACGGTTACCAGCGCGAGACCGACCGTCAAGAACAGGTCTCGCACCGGCGCCATCGCTGGGTCCTCCTGCACGACCAGGATCAATCCGACCGCGACACCGGCCTGCGGCAGCAGCGCGAGGCCGAGATAGCGCCGGATTCGCTCGGTCGCATCCGCCATCGACATCGCGATGTAAGACGACACGACCTTGCCGACCATCCGCGCCAGGAACACCAAGGCGACGAGCGTCCCGGCGCCGAGCAGATGCGTGACCTCGAGCTGGATCCCCGCGAGAGTAAAGAAAACAGCGAGGATCGCGCTTTCGAAGTTGGCGAACGGCAACACGCCGAGCTCCTGCCGCTCGCGCGATACGTTGGACACGGCAACCCCGAGAAACAAAGCCGACAACAGGAGCGAGATATCGAAGTGGATCGCCAGACCGCAGGTAACCAAGATGGCGATCATCGCCGAGGTCGCCAAGCGCTCGGGCACCACCACACGCCAGGTAGCGCCGACCAACGCCAGGCCCATCGTTCCTCCCAGCACGGCGGCCGCTAAGAGCTGCCAGAGCGGCGCCAGCAACAACGCCGACACCGACGTCTGTCCATTCGGGTCGAGTGCGACGCGCGCAGCCGTATAGGCCGCCTCGAAAAGCAGAATGCACGCGACATTGTTGAACGCGACTCCGCCGATCAGCGTCTTGACGAACACCCCACGCGCCCGCATCTCCTTGATGAGCGCAACCACAGTCGCCGGCGCCGTCGAGACGGTGATGGCTGCAAACAGCAACGACTCCGGCCATCCGTACCCGTAGCCCAACAGGGCTACCAGGGTGACGATCGGCGTAATCGTGGCCTCGGTGAGCAGAAGCAGGAAGAGGCGCTTGCCGGCATTCTGCAGCCGCGCCAAATTGAGGTGTCCACCGATCGAGACCGAGATCAGCGCCAGCGCAAACAGGGTGACCGGAAGTAGGCCGTGGATCTCTTCGTCGCTGAACAGACTCAAGCCGGAGTGGCCGATCAGGACGCCTCCGAGGATCTGCCCGGTGACCGCCGGCAGGTGGAGGCGCCGCGCGAGTCCGCCGGCAACCACCCCCGTTACCAACACGATCCCCAGGATCAGGAGAGAGTTGCCGTCCGCCTGCATTCGCCCCCTTGTGACACGGGCTTCGGTCGGCGGCAATGACCCCCTTCCCCAAAAACAGACCACGCGATCGGGGCTCATTTGACCTGGCTTCTCCGGTCGCCCGTCGGGGCCGCATCCTGTAGTACACGTTCCCAACGATGAGGAAGTTGATCAGAATCGCTGCCGTAATCACCGCGGCGTTGGTGCTCGCCGGCGCGGGCGCCGTTATGTGGTTCGACTATCTCTACGGCCCCGACCGGGTACTCGAGTACGCCCGAATCGACGGCACCGCTCTCGAGCTCAACGTTTTCGAACCGGCGAACGGGTCGCCCGAAATGCGCCCCGCCGCTCTGTTCTTCCACGGAGGAGGGTGGCGCAGCGGACTCCCGGAACAGATGTTCCACACTGCCAAGCTCCTGGCCGAGCGCGGCTTCGTCGCGGCATCGGCAAGCTATCGACTCAAGTACAGCGACGGCGCGACGCCATTCGACTGTGTCGACGACGCCAAGCGCGCCTATCGCTGGCTGTGGGAGAACGCCGACGAGCTCCGCATCGACCGGCGCCGGATCGTCGTCGGCGGCAGCTCGGCAGGCGGACACCTCGCCGCGGCGGTAGCCCTGATCCCCCGACCAGGCGACCCGCCCGACTCTCCCGCCGCGATGTTGCTGTACAACGCTGCTCTCGACACCTCGTTCGAAAAGCCTACAGAGGCGCGCTTACGCTTGATCGAGGACGAGTTCGGCGAGCGGGGACGCGAGATCTCACCGCTGCATCACATCCAAGGCGGCGCACCGCCCGCGATCGTGTTCCACGGCCGGCAGGACGGGATGGTGCCCTTCGAGCACGCCGAGTCGTTCTGCGCCGGCATGCAGGCCGCCGGCAACCGCTGTCGCCTGATCGCGTACCCCGACGCCGGCCACGGCTTCTACAACGTCGGACTCCCACTGGTCGACGACGCAAACGCCAAGCTGCTGGCCTTCCTCGCCGACGAAGGGCTCGCCGGCGCGCCCTGAGTCGCGCTACCGGCACGAAGGAAGCGACCCTGCGTCATCCACTCCGCTTCTTGCGCGTCATCTTCTTTCGCGGCGACGGCGTTCGCTTGCGCCGGCTGCTCGGTTTCTTGGCTCCGCTTCCACCGGCGAGGCTCTTCAGTGCGCTTTCGGTGAGGCGTACGTAGCTCTTCGCACCGGGTGCAAGCCACAAAGTCCTGCCATTCTTCTCCACTTTCAGCCCGGCGCGACGAAGCAGCGGTTTTCGCACACGATGCCCGGCCGTGGTGGGAAGGTGGTCGACGATCCGAATCACGACCGGACGCTCGTTCTTGCGAAGGTTCTTCTCGACGTGACGGCGCAAGGCGAGGGAGTCGAGCTCGTGATCGGGACGCAGGGTGATTGCGGCAACCGGAATCTCGAACCTCCCCCCCTTGGGAGTGACGCCGAAAACCGCGACCAAGTCGACGAACTCGAGGTCGCTCAGCACGCGCTGCGCCGGGATGGTCTCCACCGCAGCCCTTTCGGTTCGAACCACGTCCGCGACATGATCCATCAGCCAGTAATCGCCGTCTTCGTCGCAGCGCACCAAGTCGCCTGTCGAGATCCATGCGTCGCCTGCCCGGAACACGCTGCGCAGGGGCTTGCCGGATATCTCACCCCGCCTGCGATCGACACCGGCCAAGAGCAGCCCGGTTTGATCGGGCGGGCACGGAATGGCGAAGCCGCTCTCGTCCTCGACGAGACGGCCCTCCTCGACGTTCCACGACGCCACCGCCAGCTCGGCGCCCCCCGGCAATGGGCGGCCGATCGACCCTACCTTCTCTCCGGTCAAATTGACCAGGACCGCGTTGCCCTCGGTCGACGCATAGAACTCGACGATGCTGGCATCCGGGAAGCGCTCGTGCAGTCTTCGCCACAGGCCGTAGGGCATCCCGCTTCCGGCGAACATGCGGATCGGATTCGAGCGCTCCGCAATGTCTTCGGGAGCATTGACGAGATCGAGCAGCTGGATCCCGCTATACGCCACGAAACTGACACCATAGCGCCGGACTTCGTCCCAAAAGGTCGCGGGGTCGAATCCACCGGCGACCGCAAGGCGCGCGCCGCTGACGATCGCGCCGGCGACACAGACCAGCAGTCCGGTCGGATGGTGGGTCGGAGCGCAGCAGTACACCGTGTCGCGACTGCCGAGCGCGCAGGCGGAAGCCGTTCCGTACGCCGACGTCGCCCATCGACGGTTGGTGATCTTGCTGGCCATCGGATGATCTCGATCGCCCGCGATGAAAACCAACGCCACGTCGCCCGCGGTCCCCGGGTTGGCGCGGTACCACTTCGGCAGCGGAACCACATCGGGATCGATCGCCTCCATGTCGACGATGCCGCGCGCCAGCTTACGCGGCTCGCCACCGCCGCCGAGTACGAGCACGTCGCGCTCAAAGGCATCCCGCGCTTCCTCCCCGCGCTCGGGGTCGGCGAGCAAATGCTCGACCGGCGCGACCTTGAGCTGCTTCTCCAACGAGATGTCGGGGCGTAACATCACGGCGACGGCGCCCAACCGCGACAGCGCTACCGTGGCCGCGATCGCGCTCGGCCGGGTCTCCATGTAGACGCCGACATGCTGCCCCTGACGAACGCCGCACTCGAGAAAACCTCGCACGATGTTGTCCACCCGCCGATTTGCGTCGGCGTAGCTATAGGCACGTCCCTCGAAGAGAAAGAACGTATCGCCCGGCGCCTGCTCCGCCTGCGTCTGCACCGCCTCGCCCAGGCTGATGCGAGTATCGCTGCGCAGGGATGCCAGCCGATCCAAGCGCATCATTTGAGGTGCGATTGCAGACGACATCCGCCCCAGCACCCCGACCTTGTCACCGAGAAGATCCAATGCCCCGACCGCAAGACCGCGACCGAGGTCGACGGTACGAACTATGCCCTCCCCGATGTCCTCCAGCAGCGACGCATCGTCTTCGCCGGAAGCCGGCTTCGCCGCGATGCGGGTGGCCTTCGCCGGCTTCTTCCCGCTGCCGTCGCACCAGTGC
>JANQHZ010000266.1 GCA_028282445.1 Candidatus Binatia bacterium
CCTGACGGCCGTGGCCGGTGCGTTCCTATTCTGCGCCGTCCTGCGCTGGCAACCGTGGCACAGTCGCCTTCATCTTCCGCTCTTCATGCTTGCCGCAGCGCCATCCGCCGCGATTCTGTGGAGGGCTTCATGGGCAAGGCTCCCGACCGCCATTCTTTTGTTCGCGGCGTCGTTACCCGTGCTGTTGACGAGCGCGTCTCGCCCCGTTCTCGGCGAAAACAGCATCCTGACCACGCCGCGCCGACAGCAGTACTTCGCCAATCGCCCGGAGCTCTTGAAGGACTACGTGCGGGTGTCGCAAGAGCTGGGGCGCACCGGATGTGGTCGAGTGGGGCTGGTCATGCATGGGAATGACTGGGAGTACCCACTCTGGGCGCTCGACGCCGCGCATCGCCGGCTATCCTTCCGTCACATTGCGGTCGAGAATCCCAGCCGAATTGCCGCAAGCGAAGCGGATCGGGACTTTCAGCCGTGCGCCATCGTGGTGGTCGGACGAGAGTCCAGCGAGAGCTTCCATTATCGGCGGGTCCGGTTCTCGCGCTCTTGGGCCGGGAGCGAGCTCGACCTTTTCTTGGTAAAGCCGTGAGCTCTCTTCTGAGATCGCTGATTTTGATCCGGTGCCTGGCGCGGCGGGACTACGATCGAGCGACGACTCTGTTGGCGTCGCCGGACATGGATGCTCGCGACTGGGCTCGATTCGTCGTCGAGCACCGTCTTGCCGGCCTTGCGTGGAAGCGGTTGTCGGAAGGCAGCCTGACCGGTTACTTCGACTCGCGCGATGTTGAGGGAATGCGCGCCTACTACGTGCGCCAGTGGGCCAAGAATGAGCGTCTCGTTCGCGAAGCTTCTTCGATCGCAGAATGCCTCGACGGCAATGGTTGGCCCCATGTCTTCCTGAAGGGACCCTTCTTTGCGTCGCGCTTCTACGGGGACGTCGACGAGAGGGCCATTTCGGATCTGGATCTGTTGATCTTCTCGACGGCCGACCTGTTCGCTGTGGAGGCGCTCATCGAAGGGAGGGGCTACCGTCGCACTTCTTGGCGACCGCTCGGGCACGGCGTGACCAGCCGTGTCGCCCATCACTATACGTACCGGCGTGACGACCTGGCGCTGGAGCTTCACTGGAATCTGCAGAGTCACTATTCCTTTCGCATCGCGTGCGAGGAGATATTGCGCCGGGCCGCCCGCGTCGAGTTGTCGGGGCGGTCCTACCCGGTCGCTGACGACCTCGACGAGCTGACTCTGCAAATTCTCTCCGCCTTCGTCGATGCGCAGATCGGTGATTTCCGCTTTCGAACCGTGATCGATATCTACCTCTTGCTCCGGCTGGTCGATGCGTCGACGGACTGGGACCGGTACCTGCAAGCTCGTCGGGCGGAAGGGCTGGAAGGGATATGCGCCTCGATCCTTTCCTACTCTCTATGGTTACTGGACTGCGCCGACGAAATCCCTTCGCTTGCTTCGCATCTGGGCGGGCGTTGCGGAGAGACGTCGCTTGTACCGGAAGACATCGAGTCATTCTTTACCGCCGGCAGTGCGGATCTGATGGCGAAAGTGCGAAACTTCCGTCTGTACGATGCTCCGGTGCCGTTGTCGGCCTTGTGGTGGATGGTGTCGCTACCGGTGAGGCTGGGTGTCTACCGGTGAAGACGGTCCACCGTTCGGCCGGGTGATTTGTTGGGAAGCACGGGCTAGGGAACGTGGTGATGCAGGATTCCGAGCTCCTACGTGAGGTCCTCGATACTCGCGTGAAGCCTGTCGGTACGATGCACCTGGGCAGTTGGGTGCTGAGGGTTTCGGCGACGCGTCCGCACTACGTCGAGCTGCTGAACCTACTGTTCCGGCAACGGATCGGTGCCTCGCCACCGGTCGAACCCAAGTCGGTCGACGTCGACCTGCGCTTGGTCTCGTGCGATCGCGACGATCACGCCTTTACCTTCGGGCGCAGCCTGGAGGAGGGCGGTGCGGCGTGCTGGGAGTCGGTCGGCGAGGGAGCCATGTCTCTGATGACGGGCCGGATTCGCGTGGTCCTCGACCGAGCCCGGCGTCCCATGCCCATGGTCTTTTTGATCCGAGAGCCCCAGTTCAGCGAGCGAGCATTGAGAGACCATCTCTTCGAAGTGATCTGCAAGGTCTTGTTTGCCTTCGATCGCTTCTATGTGCACGCCGGTGCTGTAGCGCTCCGTGACCGAGTGAACGTCTTTGTCGGGCAAGGGTCGTTCGGAAAATCAACGACCTGCCTTCGACTGGCGAAGGAGGGGGCGATCATCTTGTCGGAAGACCACGTGTTGTTCCGCCGGGAGGGGGATGTCTTCTCACTCAGTGGGTGTCAGGAAACCGCGCGCGTGACTGCCAAGACCGAGAGCTATCTGTTCGACCGCCCCCTACCGGGACGGCGTGAGCTTCACACCGGTGTGGCCAAGAAGGAGATTCGAGTTGCCGACTACTTTGCGAGTCGACCCTACGTGAATTTCCCCTTCCATCGGATCTTCTTCAACCACGTCGGAACACACTTCAGCCTGAGCGAGATCACCGAGCAGGATGCGATGTTGCGTCTTCTCCGAATGACCCGCAGCTTCTTCCGTTTCAGCGAGGCGGCCGACCTCGAACGCTATCTGGACTACTTTGCGGCCCTGGTGGTGCGGCGCGAGTGTTTCGATCTGCAGCTGGCTCCCGATCTCGACCAACTCGATCGGCTCGTCGACTTCCTTGCGGAACGTGACTCCGCTGCTCGATGAGAATTCTCTTTCACGGCAAGACCGGGCCCCTGACCGGCTTTTCTCTGATCAATCGCCGCTTGATCCGAGGCCTGCGTGCGCGCGGCCACTCGGTGGCGATTTGCTCGACCGACGTCCCCGATCGCCAGCCTGCATCGCAGCTGGCCGACGCCTACATCTTCCACGGTGATCCATTCGACTTCGACCATCCGGTCGGCGCGGTCAATGCGTTCTTCTTGTCTTGGGAGTATCGTCGGTTACCCGAGCGTTGGGTCTCCGAGCTGAACCGTCGCTTCGATGTCGTCATTGTTCCGAGTCGCGCGACCGCGGAGGCCTGTCACCGCAGCGGTGTGCGGCGGTTGATTCGCCTTTGTCCGGCGGCGGTCGATGCTCGCGAGTTTCATCCGGGCCGTCGCCCGGCGCCTGTGCCGTCGGAAAAGGGGTTCCGTTTCATTCACTTCGGCGGTGCGCATGACCGGCGAGGCACCGATGTCCTGCTTCGCGCGTACGCCGCCGAGTTCTCGGCTGCGGACGATGTTTGTCTGATCCTGAAAGCATTTCACTACGAACATCACCGCCCCTGGCTCGAACGAGCCTTACATCGGGCGGGAATCGACCGCCCCGGGGCCCCCGAGCTCTACTACGTGCATGAGACTCTCCCGTCGGTGGCGCCCTACGTTGCCGCGGCGGATGTCGGCGTGTTCCCTTTGCGGGCCGAGTGCACGGGGCTTCCGGTTCTGGAGTGTATCGCTTCCGGACGCCCCGTGATCGCTACGCGGGGCACCGGGCTGGACGAGTTCTGCTGCGCCGACAATACCGACTTTATCCGTGCTACTCCGACGGAGCGACAAGGCAAGGCGCAGCTCGAACCCGACCTGGGGCACCTGAAGCGACAGATGCGCAATGCGTATCGGCGAGGTCCGCTCGATCGCGTCGAGCGGGACGAGGTGGCCTCTACGGTTTCCCGCTTCACCTGGGATCGATCGGTCGACCTCCTGGTCGAGGCACTCCGCGACGCGAAACTGCGACGGCCGGTTCCCGGTTCTCGCAGCGACCGTTCCATCTGGGTGGCTTGGCGTGCGCCGGAGCTGGGTGCGGCCACGCAGTTCTCCGGGCGATACGCGACGCGCGGTCGGCCCGCTCTGACAATCGGGCGGGTGGGGGAGAGTCTGGAAGCGTTCCGTGAGGCGAAGCGGCGCAACCCATCGGCGCCGTGCGTTCTCCGAGTGGTGGCGGCACCGCGATTTCTTCTCCTCGAATCGGAGAGCCGCCGGCGCCGTCGTGTCGGTCTCGAGTCGCTTACATCCGACCCCATTCACGCGATGTGCACCAACGGCGAGCTCGGACTGGCGGACACGATCCTGGCATCTTCTCGCGCACTCCGGGATTGCCTGCGCGGCCTGGGCGTTTCGGTCGACCGCACCGAGATCGTTTCGCCGGCGTTCCCGCGGCGCCGCTGGGCGGAGCCGCTCGAGGGCGCCCCGTCGTTCCTATTCGCTTCGCGGACGCCGTTGCGGTCCGGTCTGGAGCCGCTGCTCAAGGCCTGGGCACAATTGAGGCCCGATGCGCGACTTACGATCGTAGGCCCGACCGACGTTCTCGGCTCGCGCCGGTTCCTGGAGCTTCTGATACGCCATCCCTCGATTTCGTTCTTTGGCGATCTCTCACCGCGCCACCTCGCGTCTTACATCCGCCGTGCGACCTTCGTGGTGGCCCCCGATCTCGAGGTGGGGGACTCTTGGGTTGCGGAAGAGGCGATGGCGCGAGGACGCGCAGTCATCGCCTCGAAACAGAATCCGGTTGCCGACTGGATCGACGACGGGCGAGATGGCTGGGTGCTTCGCCGCCCCTTCCCGTCGGCGCTCGCCGAGGCAATTGACCGCGCCGCGTCGTCGGCGCGCGACCGTCGCGAGATTGGGCTCGCCGCCCGCGCCAAGGCGAGAGCGCTCGATGCAATGCCGCTGATGGCGCGCTTGCGTTCGCTGCGCTCGACGGTAGAAGCTGGCTGAGACATGTCGGTCCCGAACCCGCGGCCCGTCCGGGGCGACGATCCGATTGCGGTGGCAATCGCCACCAAGAATCGACCTTCGTACCTGGCCGCTTTGTTGACGAGCCTCAGTTGCCAGACGCGGCAAAACTGGACACTCGTCATCAACGACCAGAGCGATCCTCCCGTGGAGACCGACGACGCGGTCCGGGACCTCCTGAAGCTCATCGAGACGCGGGGCCACCCTGTGGTGTTGTTCCATTCCGATGAGCCGCGCGATCGCTACCAGAGGGTGATGGACGCCGTACCTCCGGAAGTGGAGCTCATCGTGCGGGTGGATGACGACGTTGTGCTCGACCCCACCTATCTCGATAAGCTCATCCGCCCGTTCGAGCTGTTGCCCGGGCGACCGATTGGCGCCGTGGGCGGGTGCCTTCCCGAACCTCATATGAAGGAGGCCCTTTCGCTGGACGTCCGCATGGCCGATGCGGGTTGGCTACCGCGAGTCGACCGGCCCACCTGGCGTCTTCAGGGGCACTGGTATCGCACCCGCGAGGTGCTCGAGGTCGAGAGCTTGTGGGGCTGCTCGATGTGTTACCGCCGCTCCGCGGTCGAGGCGGTGGGCGGATGGGTGGTCGAGGGGCAGTCCGAGCAAGTTTATCGCGAGGACAGCGACATGTCGGCGCGTCTGCTCGCGGCTGGCTACGACCTCCTGGTGACGACAGAGGCGCTTGGCAATCACCTGGTCGCTCCCTCCGGAGGTGCGCGCGAGTACCATAAGGGTCCCGAAGGGAACGTCCTGGTATCGGACCGTGCGCCTTTCGAGAGTGACGATGCGCTTTTCCGCGCCCGACTCGAGCAGATTCTGGAAGGGTACGAATCGAAACCGCTCCGGCGTTACTTGATAGAAGACCTCGAACGGGGGCGAACCCGAGGGCAGCGCATCGAAGGAGTTGTGCACCGTGTGATTGGCTTGGGTCTGACCTCGCGTCGGACCTTGCGGTCGTTGCGGGCACGCCTGGTGGAAACCAGGTAGCGGCGGTGAAGGTCTCTCGCGATTCCGAGGCGGTGCCTCGGGTCTTGCTCCTGCTGCTGGTCCTGTCGACGGCCATCTTCTTGTGGCGCGGCGTAGCGATCAATCTGGAGCAGGCGTACTCGAACATCCTTTCGCACTACGATTTTCGGGCCCGATACCTATCGGCGCACAGCTTGAAGGCTGGTGAGAACCCGTATTCGGCAGACCCTTCGCTGCCGGCCGGTACGCTGGCGAAAGAGCTCGGTGTTCCCTTCGATCACGAGATCTACGCGCCCGGGGTGTTGGTTTGGATCGTGCCTCTAACCGCGCTCGACTTTTCTACGGCGCGAGCGGTCTTTCTGCTTATCAAGATCGTTATTATCGGCTTCTCGGTCGTCCTGATGGCGAGAATGGCAGGGGCGACTTCATGGGGCCCGGAGGCCGCGTTGGCGGTTGCACTGACCTTCGGGTTCGAAACCGGAATTCGTGAGTTGACGGTGGGGCAGCTGAATTTCGTCGTGTTGTTCCTACTCTGTGTGTCGATCGATCGCATCGGGCGGGGGCGCGACTGGTTCGGTGGGGTGATGCTCGGTGCGGCGATGGTGGTGAAGCCGATCCCGGCCCTGCTCCTCCTGCCGCTGCTCTTGCTGGGGCGTTACCGTGCGATCTACGGGGCGGTCGCCTTCTTCGCGGGCTACACCGCTTCGATGATCCTGCTCTTCGGTCTCGAGGCGCATCTCGATCACGGTCGCGCCGTGTTTGGAACCGCATTGGGGATGAACTCTTGGTGGGCAAACCAGAGCTTCCTGGGCCTACTGGTGCGGATCGGTAAGGAGAATCACTTCACCGAGCCGTGGTTCGACGTGCGCGTCGTCGTCCGCCTCGCGTGGATGGCACTGGCGGGCGGTTTAGTCTCGCTTGCGACTTTGGTCACGCTTTTTCGCTCCCGGGTGGATGTCCGCTGGACACTTTCGGCATGGCTGGTGGTCGCGCTGCTGATCAACCCGAGGTCATGGGACCACTACTGGGTTTGGTGCCTGCCGGCGGCGATCCAACTCGGTAGTGAGCTGTTGAGACGAGGGCGTCGTTCGGAGCTGGTGGGCTTTGCGATCCTGTACCTGCTGCTGTCCTTCCCCGGTCAATACTGGAAGGATTTCGAGATTCTACATCAGGGCCCATTGATTCCACTCGGAAGCTCACAGACCGCGGCGGCGCTTGCGCTGCTGGTGAGCATGACCGTCGTGGAGCCGCAGCGCATCGGCGCGACGCCCACGTCCCGCTCTCAAACTCCGCGTGCGATGGCGCGGTAGATATCGCGATGTAGCGCCGCCAC
>JANQHZ010000508.1 GCA_028282445.1 Candidatus Binatia bacterium
GAAATTCTCGGAGTGACCTTCGACGTCACCGAAAGAGAGCGGGTATCGGAAGCCCTGCGCGAGAGTGAGAACACACTCAGCGCGATCGTCAATTCGACCACCGCGATGATCTACATCAAGGACGTCGAAGGAAAGTACCTCCTGATCAATCGCCACTTCGAAGACGTCTTCGGAGTGGCAAACGAAACCCAGCGCGGCAACACCGACTACTCCTTTCTGCCAAAGGATGTCGCGGATGCGGTGCGCGAGAACGACCGCGATGTGCGCGAGGCCGGCAAGCCGATCGAGTTCGAAGAAGTCGTCCCCCATCAAGGCGAGGACCACATCTACATCTCGATCAAGTTTCCTCTGCGACGATCGTCCGGCGAAATCTACGCGGTCTGCGGCATCTCGACCGACATCACCGAACGCAAGCGCGCCGAGTCCGAGTTGGAAGCGACCAAGCGTTCGCTCGAGCGCATCGTCGACGAGCGCACCGCCAAGCTGCGTGAAACCAACGAGCGCCTCCAGGAAGAGATCGCAGAGCGGGCCGAGACCGCGTCGCGCCTGCAACGCATCTTCGACACCGCGCAAGAAGGAATCTGGATCATCGACGAGGCAGGCCTAACCACCTTCGCCAACCCTCGCATGGGAGAGATGCTCGGCTACGAGCCCGACGAGATGATCGGACGGCCTATCTTCGACTTCATGAGCGCGGAGCGTCGTACGGAAGCATCCGCCAACCTCGAACGCCGACGGCAGGGGATCTCGGAGGACCACGACTTCGAGTTCGCTCACAAAGACGGGACGCCGGTTTGGACGTTGATGGCCACCGGGCCGGTCAACGACCAGGAAGGCAAGATGATCGGCGCGGTCGCGATGGTCACCGACATCACCGAACGGAAACACGCCGAAGAGTACCAAGCCTTGCTGCTCCAGGAGCTGGACCACCGAGTCAAGAACACTCTAGCGACCGTGGTGGCACTCTCGGAAATCACCATGACCCGCGCTGCCGACATCGCGGAGTTCGCTGAAGCCTTCAACGGGCGTATCCAGGCCATGGCACGCACGCACGAGGCTCTGGCCGAAGCCAAGTGGAAGGCGCTCGGCTTCGACGAGCTCGCCGCGCTGGTACTCGCACCCCTCCGGGGTGACGGTCCCTCACGCGTGCACATACGCGGCGACGCAGTCCCCATCCCGCCGCGCGCCATCACTCCGCTCGCCCTCACCCTGAACGAGCTTGGAACCAACGCGCTCAAGCACGGTGCGCTGTCCTGCGAGGGAGGATCGGTCGAGCTGGGCTGGGAACGCTTCGACGACGAGTCGCTGAAGCTGAGTTGGCGCGAGAGCGGCGGGCCACCGGTATCAGCCGGCCCGACCTCCGGCACCGGTCTGCAACTGATTCGCGGCTTCGTCGAGTACGAGCTCGGCGGCAAGCTGAATCTGGACTTCCGCCGGTCAGGGCTCGTGTGCCACCTCCAGATACCCGCCCGCGACGGCGATTGATCGAGGACGCGGGCGTCGCCCCCCTCACAGGCCGTCGTCAAGAACGAACGATGCCGTAGATGAGCTGATCGAGCAGCTTGCCGTCCTTGTAGACGCTCTTGCGCATCCGGCCCTCGTAGTCGTAGCCGACCTTTTCCAGCACGCGTACCGACGCCGGGTTCCCTTCGAACACGTGCGCGTAGATGCGTACGATCGGTAGAGTCGCGAAGGCGTGGTCGGTCATCGCGTCGACCGCCTGGGTCGCGATACCGCGCCCCCAAAAGGGTGCGCCCAGCCAGTAGCCGATCTCCGCAGAGCGCCTGTGCACGTCGTCTTGGACGTGCACGCCGATGCCGCCGATCAGCTCGACGTCGCCCGCGATCGCGAGGTCGCAGGGTGGGCGTTGCCGTCGAGTGTGACGTACCCAGTCGATCGCATGGGCGCGCGTATACGGGTGCGGGAAGCGATCGCGCAGGTTCTTCCAGATCTCGTAGTTGTTTCCGTACTTGACCAGCGCACCCACGTCGCTCGACTCGTAGGGTCGGATGGTATGTTCGCCGATGCCGATCATTGGGAGACCTGAACGGTTGCGGTGATTCCGGCGTGCGACAACGAGGTGAAGCGTCTAGCGGGAGGCGCTCTGGTCGCGTTTGCGGCGCTGGCGAATCCGCAGCCGGCGCGAGGATGGATCGACCGAAACCGACGCGCTTCCTTCGAGCACCGCAATCAGATCCGAACCGACGATCTCGCGACGCCAGCCCTGCATGACGCGCAACTCGTCGACCCCATTGCCGGTGTGATGCCGCGCCACCAGCTGCTGGAGCTCGGCCTGGGTTGCGAGCATCGACGAGGCGACAGATTCTTCGTCGGCGTGCTCACGCACCACGGCCTGCAGCAACTCGACCACGCCCGGCGCCGGCGACGGCCCCTGAGCGGGCGGGGGCTGCGGCCACTCCTCTTTCGGCTTCGCCAGTGCCGCGGCGATCAGCTCGACGACCTCGCCCGCGTGACGCTCGACCTCGCGCGAGCGCACCGCGCGCAGGTTGCGCAACCCGCTGGCCGAGCTCGGCGAGCGCCGAGCGAGCTCGACCAGAGCCTCGTCGCGCGCGATGCTGACCCGCGGCTTGTTCTTCTCGCGCGCCATCGTCTCCCGCCAGGCCGCCAGCTCGCGCAAGACCGCCAAGGCCTTGGGCCGCAACGAGCCGCGTCCGCGTACACGCAGGTAAGCTTTCTCCGGCTCGACCGTCAGGCCGCGCGTCAGGTTCTGCACTCGCGTGCACTCTTCCTTGACCCAGTCCCAGCGCCCCAGTTCGGTGAGGCGTGAGCGCAACTTTTCGTACAACGGCAACAGGTACCGCACGTCGTCGACCGCATACGCGAGCTGCGCCTTGCTGAGCGGGCGATGCGACCAATTCGACAAGGTCTCGCTCTTCTCCAAGCTCACGCCGAGCAACTTCTCGGCGAGCTGTGCGTACCCGACCTGCGCGCCGTACCCGGCGAGCGCCGAAGCGATCTGGGTGTCCACGACCGGACGCGGCAACTCGCCGGTGAGGCCTTCGAACAGCTCGACGTCCTGTTGTGCCGCGTGCAACACTTTTTGGATACGCCGATTGGCGAGGATCTCGAAGAACGGCCCAAGGTCATCAACGGCACGACAATCGATCAGCGCGACACGCTCGCGACTGGCCACCTGGATCAGCTCGAGCTTGGGATAGTAGGTGCGCTCGCCGACGAACTCGGTATCGAGCGCGAAGCGGCGGGCACCGGAGAGGTGCTCGCAAACCTCCGCGAGAGCCTTGGCGTCGTTGACGTGGACGACGGGAAGCTCTTCGTCGATCGGATTCTTGCGGGTGCGCGTGCTCATCGTCTCGAGGTGGACACCGCTAGCTCGCTACCGCCAGCGCCAGGGCAAAGTAGCCATTGTCCGACTCGAACCACGCCTCGGTGGCGAAGCCGCCGGCGGAGAGCAGTGCAGTGGCCGAGGCCTTTGTGAACTTACGACTGATCTCGGTTCGCACCGATTCGCCGGCGGCGAAGTCGACGACGATCTCCGCGGCCCCGATCGTCACACGCTGCGCCGTCGCCGGTCGCAGATGCATCTCGATCTGCGACTCCTTGACGTTGAAGAACGCTTCGTGCGCAAACGCATCCAAATCGAAGTCGGCGTCGAGCTCGCGGTTGATGATACGCAGCACATTGAGGTTGAACTCGGCGGTGATTCCGGCAGCGTCATTGTACGCCGCGTTCAGCACCTCGACCGGCTTGACCAGATCGAATCCGATCAGAAAGTGGTCTCCTCCGCGCAACTGCTCGCGTAGCGCGCGCAAGAATCGGCGGCCTTCGATCTCCGTAAAGTTGCCGATCGTACTGCCCAGAAAGATAACGATCCGCTCGTCGGCGTCGGGGATGTGGCGCAAATGCTTCTCGTAGTCCCCGACGATGCCGTGAATGGCCAACTCGGGGTAATCGCCGCGCAGTGCGTCGGCGGTGCTCCGCAACATCTCTTCGCTGACGTCGACCGGAACGTAGCAAGGCCGGTCGCACGCATCGGTCATTGCGTCGAGCAAGATGCGCGTCTTGCGAGACGCTCCGCTGCCGAGCTCGACCATCTCCTCGGCCGAGCAGCGTCGGATCAACCCCGGCGCGATCTCTTGCAGCAAAGCCTCTTCGGTGCGAGTTGGGTAGTACTCGGGCTGATCGCAGATCTGATCGAAAAGTTGCGATCCTCGCTCGTCGTAAAGGTACTTGGCGGGCAGGGTCTTTGGCCGCGCCAGTAGGCCGCGCCGGACGTCGGCAATCATTCCGGATCGACCGTCGCTCACCGTGTGGCGCTCGATCTCGAAGCGCGCCCCCGAGGTGTCACCCGAGCGGCCGCGGCTCTCTTTCGGTCTTGTCTGCACCACTCGGAAGGAACCTTGTTGTCTGGACCGCGATTTTGCGGTTGCCGGGACCGGCCGGCGCCAGGGCGAGACAATAGGCAGGAGGGGCCGGAGACGCAAGGTCATCGGTCGATTTGGCCGGGCGAAACCGGCGCCGGGGATTCGTGCCCAGCCCAAGTGGTAATGAGTCCGCCACCGGTCTATGGCTGGGTGTTTGACGAACCTCCTGCAGCGCCCGCCCCCCGGGCGATCCGCGATGATCGAGCTCAAATCCGTCACCAAGACCTACCCCGGCGGACATTCCGCGCTGAAGGAAGTCGATCTCGAGGTCGCCGAAGGAACGACCCTCGCCCTGCTCGGCCCCTCCGGTGGCGGCAAGACGACGTCTCTGAGGTTGATCAACCGGCTGATCGAGCCGACCTCCGGCCGGGTCCTGGTAGGCGGGCAGCCGGTCGACCGCACCGACCCGGTCGAGCTCCGCCGTGGGATCGGCTACGTCGTCCAGGGCGCGGGCTTATTTCCACACCGCACCGCCCGCGAGAACGCCGAAACCGTACCCAGCCTGCTCGGGTGGCCCGAGCCGCGACGTCGCGAACGCACCCGCGAGCTCTTCGACCTGATGGGCCTCGATTTCGACAGCATCGGAGATCGCTACCCCAACCAGCTCAGCGGCGGCCAACAGCAGAGAGTCGGGCTGGCGCGCGCCCTCGCCGCCGACCCGCCGGTGGTCTTGCTCGACGAGCCTTACGGCGCGGTGGACCCGATCACCCGTCGTCAGCTGCAGCGCCATTTCATCGGACTCAAAGCGACATTGGGCAAGACGATGGTGCTGGTGACCCACGACATCGACGAGGCACTGCGCCTGGCCGATCGGATCGCGATTCTGGTGGACGGACGCGTCGCCCAGGTCGGGACGCCGGACGAGATCCGGGATTCGCCGAACTCCGGACTGATCGCCGCCCTGCTCGGGGAGGAAGGCAATGCCTGACCGGGCTGCTGGAGATCGCTTCGGCTGGACCTGCCGCAACATCGTCGCGGTCGCCGCCGCGTTGCTGGCTCTGCTCGCGCCGCCGGCCGCTGCCGAAGACGTCGTCGTCGGTGCCAAGAACTTCGCCGAGAGCGCCATTCTGGCCGAGATCATGGCGCAGACGATCGAGACCCAAACCGGCGCAACCGTCGATCGCCGCCTCAACCTTGTCGGAACGCAGGTTTGC
>JANQHZ010000511.1 GCA_028282445.1 Candidatus Binatia bacterium
TCGCCCAGACCACTGCGCCACGCCTCCGGAAGGATGGCGAGCAATTCCCGCAAGTCGTCGACGACTTCCATGGGGGAGTCTTTCGACTCAGCCGGCGTCATCTGCACGCTTCGACTTTAGCGCAAGCCGGCCGGCGGCGCGACCCGTCTGCGGCCCGGAGGACGCGCCCGCGGGTCGCGCCGCGGCACGCTCGAGCTGGCGCACCAAGCTCGACTCGCGCTTGAAGAATCCGTCGGTGTGAAAGGATTCGTCGAGCCCCAACTTGGTGTAGTCGAGGTGATGCACCACCTCGTGCAGCAGGGTTCGCAGTAGGGTTCGCGGCGCGACGACCTGGCGGCGCTTGGCGGTATACATCCACACCGTAATCTCGTGCGAGTGCCCCTCGGACACGTAGAGACCGTGGTACTCGGACGAGTCCTCGATCGGCCGCACCCCCTTGACCACTACCCTCAGAGCGCTGACCCGCAGCGCCAGGCAGAGCTCGTCGCAGATCACCTGTGCCACCTTGGTCACCTTGCGGCGACGCTCAGCCTCATCGGCGAAGTCGCCCGATAGGGCCACCGGCAACAGCGAGACAGCGCGCGCGAGTCTGTCCGACACCTTTACCGGGATCGACGGAACCGCATTGCTTCGATCGTAGATCTTTCTCTGCGGGCGGGTCAGACGGTTGCGAAAGTTGGGCAAATGACACCTTCGCTGGTTCGACCCCGGCTATTCCAACGAGAGATCCGAGGCCGACCGCTTGCCGATGTCACGAAACGCGGACACGCGCTGAGCCGGGCTAGCGGTAGTCGAGGACGGCTTTTCGCCGGATCCGAAATCGCAACCCAGACCGAAGGCCGAGAGAGCCAAGAGTACCGCCACGCAACGAGCCGGAAGAGCCCGATGCGACGGCGGCGTCATCGCGCGCCGGCCCCGGCGCGCGCCCCGCCAAGTCGCGCGGCGGCGGCTCTCGGCGATAGCGGCGAGTCGTACAATCCGGGCTGAAATCCGGAAAATTCCCGGTCGCGTACGTCTTCCGCGCCGATCTCGACGACGACTCGGGTAAGGGCCTCGGGCGGCTCCTGGCCGAGCTCCGGTGCCGGCCGGGGGGCCTCATCGGCATCGAGACTGCGGTGCGTACCGAGATCGAGGGGGAACATAACCTCCGCCAGCGGCGCCTCGAAGGCCGGTGCTCCGCCCGGAGCTACCCACTGCGCGCCTCGACGCCGCACGAACCACACCCTCGCCATGGTCGAACGACTGGCGCGGTCAGTGCGTGGTCGGGACGGCTCCGTCGGGAGCCACTCCGAGGATCTGTCCGACCGCGTCGACAGCCGGAGTCAGAACCTGTTCGAGGGTCTCGCTGAGCATGTGCTCGAGATCCGCCAGATCGTCGATCGTCAGCGCAGAAACGTCTTGGTGCATGCCGTGTAGCGCCCAAATCGCCGTGCGCAGCCGCGAGCGAACATCGTCCAGCGTTCGAACGACCTCTTCCGGATCGATCGACACTTCCTCGTGGAACTCTGACATCGTACTGCCTCCCTTATACGGCTTAGCCGTCGCCTCGACGTTGTCACGCGCTCCGAGGCAGTGCAAGGGGAGATCGGCGGGCCACGGCGGGTGATCGCGGGGCTACGCGGCGGCGGCGAGGCACCACGGACGAGCCGGTCAGCCGGCAAATAGCCGGTGGCGCGGGGTTTTCACGCGATCGAGCCGAAACGCGAATCTCGCGTGCGGCCGTTGCAATTCGACGAGCGGGGAAACGTCCGCGCACGCCGCCTGGCGGCTCGATCGACCGGCGCTTCAGGAGCCGGTGTCGACGCCACGCTCGGCCAACAGCGCGGCGTTCTCTTTCGCCTGTTCGAGCAACGCCTCGCGAACTCGCTTGATCAGGCGCGCCTGCTCCTGTACCCGGCGTTCGATGCTGCGGAATTCGGCGAGCGTGAGATCTCGATCCGCGAGCGCCTGATCGATCTTGAGGCTGCGGTCTACCTGCATCGCCCGGTAGACCTCGATGTAGAGATCTAGCTCTGCCTCGGTAACCCGGGTGTCGTCCACCTCGGGAGTCTCCTGCGCCTGAATCGCCGCATCCGGCGACCCCATGCCGCCGAACACCGAGATGCCAATCGCCACGGCTGCGCCGAACGCCGCCCCAACGAGGATTTTCGTCGCCCAATCCGGCATCGTCCGACATCCTGCGGCGCGGCGTGTGTCGATGTCAACCCGCGTCAACCCGCGTAACCCGCCACGCGCGCGCCCCTCGACCCGCACTCGTCGACCGGCACTGGCGGCAGCTCAATAGACTCGCGTGCCGCCAAGCGTTATGACAACCCCATGGCGGCGAACTACGGCGCTCTCGGCGTGGATACTCTCGGCGTCGAGGGCAGCCTCAAGCAACTCGGCACGATCATCCGGTCGACTTTCGACTACAACCAGGCGAAACCGATGCTCCCGCTCGGGTATTTCGCCAACGTGATCCGCCTGACCGACGACGTCGGCGTCGCGATCGCCACCGATGGCGTTGGAACGAAGATCCTCATCGCGCAGGCAATGGACCGCTACGATACGGTGGGTATCGATTGCATCGCGATGAACGCCAACGACATCGTCTGTGTCGGCGCCAGGCCGGTTTCGATGGTCGACTATATCGCCGTGCAGCGACTCGACGACCGCCAATTGAGCGAGCTCGCCGAGGGTTTGCGCGAAGGGGCGGAGCGGGCCGGGATCAACATTCCGGGAGGTGAGATCGCCCAGGTTCGTGAAATGATCCACGGGACGCGCGACGGCTTGGGTTTCGATCTGGTGGGAAGCTGCATCGGGGTCGTTCACCCCGGTCGGCTCATCGTCGGGGCTGCGGTTGAAGCCGGCGACGTCGTCGTTGGCCTGGCCAGCAGCGGTATTCACAGCAACGGATTTACTCTGGCGCGCCACGCTCTGTTCGAACGAGGCGGTCTCTCCATCACCGACACCCTTTCCGAGCTCGGACGGCCGGTCGGCGACGAATTGCTGGAACCGACGGCAATGTACGTTCGCGCCGCGGTCGAGATGATGGACCTCGAGCTCGCCGTCAAGTCCTTCAGTCACATCACCGGCGACGGATTGATGAACCTCGCCAGGATCGACGCCGAAATGGGTTTCGTCATCGACCGACCGCTACCAGTGCCGCCGATCTTTTCGGCGATCCGCGAGCGCGGCGAAGTCGATCTCGCCGAGATGTACAGCGTCTTCAACATGGGGATCGGTTTCTGTGTCGTCGTCGGCCGCGACGACGCCGAGCGCGTCGTGGAAGTCGCCGAGCGTTGCGGCCACCGCGCCGGAGTCGTGGGCTATGCGGTCGCGGACGCCCGCCGACGTGTGTGGCTTTCCCAAGTCGGCCTGCTGGGAGAAGAGAAGTCTTTCGTCGCGAGCGACGAGCCCGCCCCGGCGCAGCCCTAAGGCCAGGCCCCAGGTTACGACGGTCGCGCAGCGCCTGGAACGACGCTCGCACCAACGGCGGAACCCGGGTAGCCTCCATACGATGTCACGCCGCACCACGTTTCTCGCCGCCCTCCTGCTGTCCGTCGCCTGCTCTGCCGGGCGATCGGCAGCCCTGTGCAGCGCCGAGGAGGTCGTCGCAACGGTCAGCGGTTGTCCAACGGGACCGGGCCTGTGCACGATCGACGAGCCGATCGAGATCGACGCGGGCGCCTGCACGCTCAACTTCGGCTTCCGGTCGGTACGATTGACCGAAGTGATGAC